>JACZSS010000694.1 GCA_022574115.1 Candidatus Heimdallarchaeota archaeon
AAATAGAGTTTGAATACAACGGGATCTGATAGGTAGGTGCTCCATGTCCATGACTATGACCTGACTAGTACGATCTTTGTCTAAACCGAATCTAAGCATATTCAAAGATAAATCACCAGTTATTAATTTTGTATCTAAATATTCTGAGAGAAGACCGGTCCCACCACCTAGATCAATGCAATATTGCTCCATATACCCCTCATGAAGTAATTCATGACACTCTTGATATTTCTGCAGCTGAATTTTTACGTAAAAGTTGTCGTAACTGTCTGAGAAATTATCGTAATAGTTTTTCACATCAAATTTTTTTCTCACGCTACATAACTCCTCAAGCTTTTCTCATTGTATGTCTTAAGAGATTTTTCAATCAAATTCGGTTCTAAGTATCTCATTAATCGGATTTTCACCAATCGCGTTTCAATGATTAATAACTTAAGACTTTATAATGAGTATGTTAACCTCAATTTAATGGAGAATAAGAAATTCAGTTTACCTTGGGTTCCTGGACTAAGAAAGCCAAAGTTTGTTTTTTACAAAATTCGATTTTCTATTCCAAGAAGCATCCCAGTAACGTATATTTATCTCATAATCTATTTGAGTATATTATACATTTATTCCGGCGGAGTATATGATTTGGTCGAAAAACCATTTGCACGCGGTGCTGATTCTCAAGGTAACCCGGTGTTAGTTTGGCCTGACCAAGACAGACAATTTCTGATTGAGGGGATTGTTGCAGGAATAATAATGTTTATGGGAGCTGCAGGTTTATTTCTAATAAGTCAAGCAACAACCGATCCTCACAATCCAGGTCGAGCAAGCGCATTTCAAACAATGGGTGCTATGTTACTCATCCTAGCATTTATACTTCTACAAAGCATGTACAACATTAAAACAGGCTAGTACCTTAGCGATTTACTCATTAAGCTCTGATACCTTCTCTATGATTTGAAAGGTTGTTCTTACATCTTTCTCCGAAATATTACCAATAATTATAGTTTCAGGGATGAGTCCTTCAACCTGATTGCACCTCAGTATGTCACATAGTGCTTCAACATTAGTTATTCCACCACCATAAATACTTCTAGGAATCACAAGGTTGCCAGTGAGTTTACTTGTATTACTCCTTGAATCACCCGTTTTAGCACCAGCTGAATCTTGTAGTCCGCTCAAGAATGATTGGATCTGGTTTTGTCTGAGATTCGATTCACCTGATCCAGCTTCTAGATAAAAAAAGTCAAACCATGAATTTTTTTGAGCCTTGTAAAATAATTTGTAAATGTCATTGTCAGTCATATCTGGGAAGGCTCTTGTTCGATCAAATGCTTTTCCACCAAAAGGACAGTATCCAATTTTGAATATTTTACCAGAGATAAATGGTCTTACTAGGTTTATACTTACTTTCGATTTAAATTTCAAGTATCGACTTTGTGAGTTTATTGGATATGGGCCAAATATGAATTGAGGTCCCTTAATTAGATGATTTATACTGGCAGGAAATAAACCTACTCTACTGGAAAAGTGCTTGTTCTTGAGTCGATGACCTTGAAATACTGATGTAAATTTCAAATCTTTGAGGTTATTGTGGAAACGTGAGTACATTTCCTGATATTGTTTTTTTGTAACATCTCTTTCTGAGGCTCCGATTAAATGAAAGATAAAGTCTTGCTGATAGGTTTTCAATATTGAGAAAAAATCTTGTTCATAAAGGTTTGACTTTGCGGGATCAGACAGAATTCCCAACAAAATTTTTTTAGGCATCAAATTACAACACCCTCTTTTTTTTCTCTAAAATTTTAGAGATCTCGAAATATAGATGGGTTTCGGTTTGATCTTTGGAATTAGAGCTGATAGCAAAACCTGACAATAAATTGAAAATTTTCGAAATATTTAAATATAGATTAACCACTCTTGAATAATAATAGTGAGATTAAAATGAATAAATTCCCATTAATAGCAATTTTAACACTTCTTTTAGTTGTAATGGGTGTAAATGCTTTACCTAATGTTGAATTTATTGAAGATTCTATAGACCTACTAGGTACTCATCAACAAACAATACTCGGAACTTTTAATATAAAAAATAGCAATGCTACG
>JACZSS010000695.1 GCA_022574115.1 Candidatus Heimdallarchaeota archaeon
CAGATCTCAAATTACTTTCCAAGTTCGTGGAAATGCTAGCAGGTAAGCCAGAAAATGCAATATCAAACTCTTCAGAATTTAGATCTATCATATCAGTGTAGGTAAATTCTTCTAGTCTTTTTGGGCAATCAAATCTTGGAAGAACCCACAAATCTCCAACCGTTTGACCAGCAGAGTTAGCAGATGTAAATGTACCTATTAATTCGAACTTTGGATGGTTAGCTAACATTCTTAGGAATTGTTGACCAATCAGACCAGACCCACCTAAAACAACTACTTTCTTCACTTTAGTTAACACCCTCTAAATCAGTCTTCTTACCTTCCAAAACGAGGTCGAGTAACACGCATGCTGCTGCATTATTCACGACCGGTACAGCTCTAGGGACGATACAGGGATCATGCCTGCCTCTCACCTTAAGGTGACTTTCTTGCATAGTTTCAGTGTTAACAGTTGTTTGATCTTTGCTTACACTAGAAGTCGGTTTGAAAGCGACACGAAATACAACGGGCATGCCATTTGACAGCCCTCCAAGTATACCTCCTGCATTGTTTGTTTTGGTTTTGATCACACCTTGTGGGTCAACGTAATACTGATCATTGTGTTGACTTCCTTGCATTCGAGCAGCGTTGAATCCACTGCCAAATTCAATCCCCTTCACTGCAGGGATTGAAAAAATCATGTGAGCAATCCTACTTTCGATGGAATCGAAAAAAGGTTCACCTAATCCCACTTGAAGACCTGTGATTTGACATTCTACGATACCACCCACGCTATCACCTTCATCTTTCATGGAAACAATTTTTGTTTGAACAGGCATAATTATATCAGGGTCCGCAACTCGTACAGGATTCGCATCACTATAGATGAAACTCTCCTGTAAATTGTACTTTTCTTCACTACCTGAAATTTCACCGATTTCTTTAGAATAAGCGACAAATTTTATTCCTGACTTGAAGAGTATTTGCTTAGCGATGTTGCCGGCTATGACCAATCCTACCGTCATTCTTCCCGAGAATCTACCACCACCACGGTAGTCGTTTGCCCCTTTATACTTGACAAACGCCGGGTAATCAGCATGTCCGGGACGAGGAGTATTCTTAATTTCATCGTAATATGAGGAATCAATATCCTTATTTCTTACGTATGCTACCAAAGGCTCTCCAGTAGTTCGTTCATTAAGAATCCCAGATTCAATGATCAACTCATCTTTCTCGTCCCTATCAGTTGTAACGTCTGATTGCCCTGGTCGTCTGTACTTAAGCTCTTGTTTAATTTGCTGAGTGTCGATTTGTTCCCCCGAAGGCACACCATCAATGACCACTCCGACCATATTTCCATGGGATGAGCCTATTAAGGTCACTTTATAGTTTATTCCGAATGTGTTCAATTATTCCAGTTCTCCTCTGAAAGGGAAGTTAAATCACTAAGGAAGGTGGGATATGATATGCTTATGGATTGTGTATCTACGATTGAAATCGGTTTTTCAGCAAGCGTTCCCAATATAGCAGAAGCCATTGCGATACGATGATCACCTTGTGTCTTCAATGTTTTACCGCCAGAGATTAACGAGTTTTCTATAATTGCTCCATCATCTTGAGGAATAATACGTCCACCTAGAGATTTCAATATTTGAGTCATGGCCTCAATCCGGTTACTTTCCTTATATCTTAAATGAGGAGCACCAAATAATTTTGTCACTCCTACAGCTTGAGTAGCCAAAACACACATAATAGGAAAAAGATCAGGACACGACTGTAAATCAGCATCGATGCCATATAATTCCGTTCCTTCTACAATTATCACATCATCATAAGTTCTAACTTTAGCTCCCATCTCCGACAGAAAATCAAGCAACTTCCGATCTGCTTGGATCAAATCCGAAAAATTGCCCTTCACTTGGATTTTATTTCCAGGTAACGCACCAGCAGCAAAGAAAAATGCCGCAGAACTAAAATCCATGGGGACAGGAACCTTTGTATTGGTGATTGATGAATTCCCATGAAATACATATTCATTGTCATCCTGCTCAACCTCTATCCCATGTTTTCTCAACATCTGAATTGTTAGATCAAAATAAGGTTTAGACACCATT
>JACZSS010000696.1 GCA_022574115.1 Candidatus Heimdallarchaeota archaeon
TTATCTGGATCTAGATAAAATCCACTTGGATCATCAAAATTTAGAAGGAAAAACGGAAGTTCCACAAGAACAGCAATGAGATCAATTATGTAGAAGGTGAGCAATGCCTTAACCGAAGTCAAATTGGTTTCTCGCACTCGTTGGGTTAATTTGTAGACAAGAAGACTTGAGATTACAATATCTAGAATAAATACGCTTAAGCTAAAGCTGTTAATCAAAGTTAAAGCCATTAATTCTGAACCCTCAGAACCGATTTAAAATATTCTTAGGAAAATTTGATTAATGCCAATATTTTCAAACATTTAGTAAGTCATTCTAACACTCTGACAAACAGCGATGATTTGATACTGCTCTCCTTAATTATGTAATTTACAATTAGAAGGAAGATACGTTTTATCCACGATCGAGAAACTTTTGTTATCGTATTCGTTTAGATTTATCCACGTACCTTCGTACGCGGGACTCTCCACGATCGATCGCTTCATCGGATCCGGCAAAGAAAAACCTAAGGAGAGGTAGGGAGAACATACCCCACACGGCCACAAACATGAGAAAATAAGCGAAGGTGAAATGTAGGTCGAGGTGAAGATCCATGGTGTTAGTGCTGATTAATATATAATTGCCGTTCTCATAGTCGGTGTCACTTGCTAACTCACGTAGTTGATTCCGTGCGGTAAATACTAAGAGTGCGAAAAATGCTCCACCAATAATTGAGGAGATGGATCCGAGACTGCCAGACTTCCGACGATAATTCCAAAACAATGACACACTCACACCTATTAATGCTGCAACAAACCTGAATAGAAGTACATTTGATATTTCATTATCGGTCTGGATTTGACTCACCGAAATTGTACTTTTATTAGTCATGGTCTCAACGGATCTTTCCTTGTAACTATAGATTTCATAATACTTCCCCTCTCCTATCACATCTGATCCCTCGATAATCTCAAATGACACTACAACAAGAGGAGTAAATAATGATATCATCAAGGAAAAAATTGCGAAAAGCTTGATTCCGAGTCTAAGTTGCGTAACATCGACCATTTTCTTTCCCCATTATTAGAAAAGAATGGCTGATATTATTTGTATTACGACCCGAAGCTAGTAATTTATCAAAAATTGCTTTGCGTGAACGCTCAACGCATAAACTTGTGGTCATGGAATCGATTTCGGGTGGCTAGACTTTATTCCCATTTCTACCATCTGAGTGATTGGCGATTTCTTACGTGTATTCATGCTTTTTACTGATTTTCTTTTGAATATAAATAGAAGTTGAAGCCGATTTGGTATATCTGGATATTTTATTTATCGTAACTTCCATCAGGATCCAACATTTTTAGATTAAATGGTCTAAGAATTCAAATGCATTGTTTAGATTGGTACTTAGAAGTAATGTCACACTATCCTGAACTTTTAGATCACCAGATACATGCTCGTGCTTTATACACTGAATATGCAAAGAGACTAGACTACGATGAGGAAAAAATTTCTACTTTCGAAGAAATTTATGATTCGGTGAAAGCAGTGTTAGAAAAACATGACGTTTACAAGCAGTCAATTAACTGGGACCGTAGAGGAGTTAAATTGATCGACCACAAGGTCGTACTCCCCGATGGAATGGATGACGTACTCGTGGAATTAATGAAGGATAACCAGCTAGCAAACTTATTTCTGCCAGAAGAATTCGGAGGATTTGGTTACACTCATATCCTCGGTAGCACGCTCAAACAACTGGTTAGCGAATATGATTTTTCACTCTCGATGCTAGCGCTTAGCGGTGTAGGTGTAATGAACCTATTGGTTAGATATTACAATGAACATTTTGATCCGTATCTGAAAAAACTAGCCGATGGGGAAATTGGTTATGTTTCATTTACAGAACCTCAAGCGGGATCTAATTTGCGAGCAATAAAATCTACATCTGAACTGGTAGGTGACGAATACGTGTTAAATGGGACTAAAATCTATATTTCGAATGGCGGAATTGGAACAATTGGTCTATTTTTGGCGAATAACATAGTTGATGGTCAAACAAAGGGCACAAATGTGTTTGTGGTAGAAGGAAATGATGGAATTACTCCTTTAAGAT
>JACZSS010000697.1 GCA_022574115.1 Candidatus Heimdallarchaeota archaeon
CGCAGCGAGCGACAAATCGCTGGGGGCATGTCTGCATCGGGATTGTCGTACTCTGTTTCGCAGGCCTGGGCGGTCGGTTGGTCTACCTGCAAACGACAGCGCGCCCGCGCGCCCGTCAACATTGACAGACGCTGTCAAAGTCCAACTAGGGCGCAATCGGGATGACCAACAACGGGACAATTAAGAGTTGTGTTATAGGTTGCTGGAGTGTATGCGATTATTATATAACCACCAGCTGCAATCATGGTGCCAGCAGGGATATCTACGTTATCCACATCTGTTAAGGCTTCGCCAAATTCCCAATCTGACAAATCAATCGCAGTCGAACCATTATTATATAATTCAGCAAACTCATATCTACTATCAAATCCCTGCACATTGTCTGGGTTGTAATGTATTTCATTTATCACGACACTAGTTCCTGTAAGCTGGATCCTAGCTGGTACTTGAGTTTGTCCAAGAAATAGTAAACCTCCCAGTAGTATCAGAATCAGGCCGAACTGTTTTCTATTCATAGTTAATTTATTTACATTCAATTTTCATCGTCTCTAAGTTTTTGAGTTAGATTGTAACTCGACAAGGATACATTTGCTGTACTGTATTCACAACACACCCATTCCTGATATACAAATGTATTGTATAATTTACATCGGATAGCAGAAATCGTCACCATGCATATAGAGCAAAAGGTCCTTTTTGACCAAGTTTTTGTAAATTTAAAAGTTTACGGGGGCTAGGTAGTAAAGTGGCGTTGAAAAACAGTTAAATTAATAGTGTAAAATAGTAGCAGCGATAATTATTGCCAAAATTAGCAACACGATCGGTCTACCATCGTTCTTACCAATATAAATCTATTAGTGTTGCCAGAAATAGGAATTTGGCTCAAAAATAGCAACTGTATGTGATTTTTTAGACTGACCAGTGATCGATCTGAGCTGAACCTTTGATTCGACCCACCTTTTGAGCTTCAAATCGATCATCGATTTATTTACTATTTAACCTCTCTAAGCCTCATCCTTTATGAATCTTTTTTGGATGTGTTAGGTTCGATATCCAAACTTGGCAATTTGAGCGCTAAAAAACTTTCATCAATTATGGGTTCATAAAAAATCAATAGAATAAGCTGGTTAAAAACAGGGGATGGGAGGATTTGCTTGGGATTGCAACTGATTAATTCTTTGATTGAGAAAATCAACCACCTTCTCAAATGGATCGAAACCAAAAAACTCCCCAATTGATGGTCTTAAATTGGAATTTGCATTTATATCATAAAAAACTCTTCTTCCATCAACCGTTTCCATATACTCTATGGCTCCAATATCTAGACCAGAAGCCCTAAATATACGCTTAGCATCTTTAACGGCTTCACTAGGTACCTCTGGATAAGGTATAAATTCTGGAGATTGAGACGGAGAAATAACTTCATCGACAACAACTTGATCTTTTGTCGGTAATGATTCAGCTATGTCTTGTGGGTTGCAATATTCAGATGGACATAAATTGAAACTACCCCGTGATATGACTTTCATCGCATAAAGCAAATCCCCATTAACAAATTCCATTCTCACAATTCCTTCTTCCTCAACCTTTGGTTCTAGATATTCCTGCAATATGAATAGATTATCAGGTAACCACAATTCAGGTTCAGAAGTGAGAAGTGCCTCCAATTCATCAAAAGATTGAAGTAAATACATCCTAGCTCCACTTCCCCCCTGATTTGGCTTAAGAATTGCTGGCCATTTACTGTCGGTGATCCTCTCTTTTATTGCATCCAAATCATTAAATGCGATTGATTTGGGATAATCAATATTTAGTTTACGCATGAGAGCGATTTGAGCCAATTTGCTTAATTCAAAACGAAAGGCTTTCGATCCATTTATGATCGTTGCCCCCTGTTGTTCTAAGTTTTCCATTAATGCTAAAGCGAGTGGGATTGCACGAGTATTACCTCGTATGTAACCTGATGGGCTAGCTTGATTAAAATACAAGGTGGCGTTAGGTAGATCCTGATCGCTAAATGTTGCTTTCTTTAAATCAAATGCCTCGAAAATTATGTTGTGCTTTTTCAGGGTTGCAAAGAGTGGTTTCT
>JACZSS010000698.1 GCA_022574115.1 Candidatus Heimdallarchaeota archaeon
ATTGCAGGAGCAGCAAGCTAGTGGGCACCGGAGAAAATATATGGTGTTCCAGATCTTCTAGTGCACACAACTTGGTTGCAAGAGCATTTTCCTGAACTTTAATTACCAAGAAACCAACCTGATCATTATGTTGTATTCGATATGAAATTCACGACAAAACTTGATTCGACTCAAAAGAAACTTAGTTTTGTTAATTATTCAATCCAAAATCGTATCTACTCATATATTATTGGGCAACTGGTAAGTGTAATGCCTACTTATAGTTTTCTAATTTGCCGAGATCGAATAACAAATCCTCTCATGGTCGATATTCGATCGGAGGTTGGTAAACCTTTGGACGAAGATATATGCAAAATTCGGGACAAATATCTTGATATCAAGTTGAATGGCAGTAGTTATACTCCATGGACTCACGATCAGGTTTGCATCAATCTTATGAATGATCAAGATGATCCATGGCATTCGGCGAAGCTAGATATTGCAAGAAATAAAATACCTGGTGGAGATACCACCCTGGTATATGAAATAGGTCAAAAGCAGAAGGAGGACCTTGCAATAAATGGATTTACTAATCGTGATTCCTTATTAGCACGTGAACCAAATGATATACCGCTCGAGTTATGTTATAGACTTGGAGCAGCAAAATGTCCTCGAATTCGCGCCGTGCTTAAAGCAAATCGAACTGGTGAGATTACTCCAACATCAATTTCAATTGTGCCAACGATTAAGCCATTTGAATTTTTTGTCGATTTTGAAACCTTTAATAATTTGAATGTTGATTTTGACAAACAATGGCCAACATTAGATGGTTGCGAAATGATCTTCATGATCGGCGTAGGGTGGTGTTACAACAATGAGTGGAAGTTTGAAGTCTTCATTGCTGAAGAAGAAAGTCACGATGCTGAGCGTGAAATGTTATTTAAATTCCTAAGCTTCCTTAACGAAAAGACTAAAGATAATTTGTTAGATCCTGAGGTATCTGTTCTTTATCATTGGACAAGTGCTGAGATCTGGCAACTCCGTAATGCTGCTAATCGGCATGGTCTGGATGAGGGACATCCGCTCCAAAAATTACCTTGGTTCGATTTGCAGAAAGATGTGTTTCTTGAAGAACCGATTGGCGTACCTGGTGCATGGAGCTACGGACTTAAGAATATTGCTACCGCACTTAAATTAGTCGATTGGCCTGGAGATCTTGGTGATGGCCTTCGCGCAACGGTTGCAGGATGGAAAGCATATCAAACAATTTCCCCGTTGGAATCAGACGAGATGCGAATTATAACTGAATACAATGAAGTAGACTGTAGAGCATTATATGAAATACTGAGTTGGATACGAAAAGTAAAGAAAGCATAAATATGAGGCATTGGAAGATTATCTCATTGGTAAACCAACAAGTGTCTTTGAATTTACCATAAGTTTTAAGCAGATTGAGAATATTATAGGAGAAAAATTACCTAAATCGGCGCATAGTTATCCAGCTTGGTGGGCTAATCAAACTAAGTAAATGGGAAAGTTCTGTTTATATTCATTTTAGAAGGATTATGAAATTATGATGGAATGGGAAAAACTCTTAAATCAAAACCGTTTAAAACGAGATGAGAAAAAAATATTTCCTATATATGTAAATCCTTTTTATGAAGATCAAGCTAGAATTACTTTTTGTCAACCTTTCCGCCGATTGCACGACAAAACTCAAGTACATCCACTATCAACTAATGACAACGTTCGTAGTAGACTAATTCATAGCATGGAAGTTGCTTCAGTTGGACAATACCTTGGTACAATTGTTGGAGATAGTATTGTTAAAGAATTTAATCTTCCTAAAAATATAACCAAGGAAACTTTTGGATCTGTAGTACAAGCTGCTGCCTTGGCGCACGATATTGGTAATCCACCATTTGGTCACTGTGGAGAAGATGCTTTCAGAGAATATTATAAGCACCCCAAAAAAGAGATTGCTAGTTTTATTAACAAATTAGAATCTGGTGAAAAAAAAGATTTAGCAAATTTTGAGGGTAATGCACAAGGGTTTAGGATACTTACTCAAATTGAAAACCATAAATGGAATGGGGGCCTCCAACT
>JACZSS010000699.1 GCA_022574115.1 Candidatus Heimdallarchaeota archaeon
GGCGGGTCCAATTGGGTTGGAACTGGCGCAGGCTTTTTTTCATTTCGGCTCTCAAGTCACAATCTTAGAAAAAGGAGATCAAATATTACGCGAAACAGATTTTGCCGTTGCAGATGAACTTATGTATCATCTACAGAATGAAGGAATCAAAATCCAGTTGGGTGTTGACATCAAGCAATTAAGCAGAGACGGTGATATGAAAGTAATTAATATGCTAATCAATAATGAGATGGTAACCATCGATGCAAATGAGATTCTCATGGCAACTGGAGTCATTCCCAATAGCGAAAAGTTGGGTCTAGCAAAAGCAGGAGTAAATGTCAACCCTCAAGGTTTCATTCTGACTAATAATAATTTCCAGACATCTGTCTCACACATTTATGCTGTGGGAGATGTTGTAGGAAATGCCTTTTTGGAAACTATTGCTGCTAAAGAAGGATATTATGCTGCAACCAACGCACTAGAGGATGAGAATAAATCGATAGATTACTCAAGTATACCACGGGCTGTGTTTACTTTTCCACAAGTAGCAACTGTTGGGATCTCTGAAGAGGAGTATATGGAACAATATAATTATTGTGAATGCCGTACAATCGAAATATCGACTATTCCCAAAGCAAAAGCCCTGAAAGAGACTCGAGGTATTATAAAAATGGTCATTCATCCAGAGACTGACGTAATTGCCGGTGTTCAAATAGTTTCACCGATGGCAGCAGATCTAATTCATGAAGCAACCCTTGCTGTAAAGTATAAAATGACGATTGACGATATAATTGACACAGTTCATGTCTTTCCGACGATGAGTGAAGGAATCAAGCGTGTAGCTCAGGCTTTCCGAAGAGATATTTCAATCATGAGCTGCTGTATTAATTGAATCGTCCGAACAATGTCTTAATGAAATTGGATATAAAACTTATAATCACAAGTAAGTTTAATTTTGTGTAGTGGTTATGAAACTGCATTCTGTTATTTCACTATTTCAGCTTCATAACCCATTTTTTCTATTTGAGAAATGACAAATCGGATCTTGTCTTGTTCATCATCAGACAAATTCATTTTACCACTTGACGATGGCTGGTCAATCTCAACATTGGATAGAAATTCGATTCTTTCTAAGTTTCTCTTGATGCTTAGCGAACAACCGGAGCAGGTCATTCCTTTTATTTTAAGTAATAATTCTGTATGCATTGGATTAATAATCTCCAATTGAAAATAGCAGTCAGAAGATATTAAGCTGTTTTTTTAGATTTTAAAAAACTAAGAGGCTCACATTTCAGATTCTAAAATACTTAATCCAATTAAGTTAGCCAGTTTCTTATTTTCAATATTGAACGGTAAAATTCTTTAAGATTCGATCGATCTACTGCTACTATGCAACGATTTTGAACTGAATCCTTCATTAGTTGATTTCCGAACAATGTTCTAATCAAATTATGAAACTTATTTAGTAATCTTTTGTTATTTTTTCATATTTCTCTAAAAATTCTTCCTTGCAATTTTTACAACAAAATCCCATTATCTGAGTTCCAATTGTTGTAACAATTCCCTCTCCATCAAATTTCTTTTGACAAAGAGGGCAATAAATCGAGGATAAAGTTTCTGCAACAACATCTCTATCGAATGAACCGTCTTCTTTTTTTGTTATAGTTGATACTACATAATCAACTATGTAATTTTCTTCAATAACAGACAATATAGAATTCAAGTTTTCCGAGGTCAATGATCTGGTAATCCCAAAAAAATTAAGATGAGCAGCTAATTTCCCTAAATTGTCGAATAATCCACTCTTTTTTAAATTTTGAAAGACATTATCCGAATTTTCGGGGATTCTACCTCTGATTAAATATGAAATATTATTAGGTGTTAAGATCTGTTCATCAATATTAATCGTGAAATTTCTAATAGTTCCACTTTCAACTAATTTATTGAGACGATAAGTTACTGCAGGCACAGACATTGAAAGTTCTTTACTGATCTTTGTCAAGGATACCCTAGCGTCGCGCTTTAACATGTAAAGTAATTTAAGGTCTTTTTCATCCATTAGCATCCCTCCTCTTTGATGGACTGCAGGCAAACCTTGTAA
>JACZSS010000083.1 GCA_022574115.1 Candidatus Heimdallarchaeota archaeon
TTTAAACTGCTTAAGATTTGGCTGTTCGTCCGTACATTCACGATCATGAATGATCGATTTTCCATTTCTAAGAAACAGACTCAAGGTAACATATAATGCATTCTAATTCTTAGGGAAATCGATAATCATTTAGTTTTTCAAGTACTTTTCTTCTTCTTTGTAGCAGCCGCTTTTTTAGCCGGTTTCTTCTTTTCAGGTTTTGATTTTTTAGCCGTTTCCTTCTTCGGCTTGACTTTTGTCTTTTTTTCTGTTTCAGCTGTTATTGACGTTTCAGATGTCATTGAATCGTCTGAAGTCTCACCTAATTCATCTTCTAGGTCGTCGAAGTCCCAAGCCTCAGGCGGAGGAGTCTGGATCATGGTAATGCCGATCCATAAAATGATTGCTAGGACCCCACCTGTACCTACGAAGAGTGGTAAAACGATTGCCCAATATAGTTGTGAGTAATCTGCTACACCACCTGTGTCATTCTGAAAGTTTGCGAATGGGTTGCCGTTAAAAACTGGGTCTATAATTAAGTAATAAAATTCTGCTAAAATTCCGGCAATTCCAATAAATGCCATGAAAAATCCGATAATTGTGTCGTTGTTTGCCAAATAGTCACCCTCGATTGTAAGGTATCACGCACAACTTCGGACTGGTTAATTAAATAAATCGATCTCTATTCAATGAGATCTCAGTTGGAGATAATTTTTCTGACAATATAGAGGTTTGAATGCCTCTACAACAAATCTTCGATTGATATAACTGAAGGAGATATTGCTTGTTTCGTCCATATTTCGAATGATGCTAATGCAGTATTTATTGCAAATTCTTTGCCGGTTATGAATGGGATATTCAATCTTTGAGCGGTTTCTATCGTGGGTGAGGGTTCGTTAGACAGATTCAAAATATCAAATACAAGCTTGGCATTCTTCATGAATTTTGGTGGTACAGGGTCAATTTTTTCAAATCCTTGTTGAGGAAGGTTGGAGCTAACAATTAAGTCAAAATGATCAGTGAAAGAATTTTGAGCCAATTCAATTTCTGGAAAATTGGTTTTAAGTTCTACAAGAGGCTCCTCTCGAATACCTCGAACAACTATGAGTTCAGCAAACTCACGAACAGCTGCGATAACCGAACGAGCATAAAGATCAGTCCCTTCAATGTATATTCGTTTCAACCGCTTCATAGAGTATGCTGAAAGCACTCTACGAACACCTTCAACTTGCGTATTATATCCAGTGAGTCCTTCCTTAGTCAAAGCGATAGTATTAGCTTCTCCAACATGAATGACAGATGCATCAAGATAATTTAAGATGGGAACAACATCTTTTCGCCAAGGTTCGTTGACTAGCAGACCGTCTAACAATCCGTCTGATATCCATAACAAGAGCTGATACAACTCTGGCTGCATAGTGATGGGCACATCAAGAAAAACTCAATCGACTTACGAGCTTGACAGAATCCGATTATAAAGCTCGTGGATGAAGTAATTATTCAGTTTTCCGATACTCGCAAGGTGCCATGATTCATCATCAAAAGCCTTCTGCAGCAGTGAGATGTCTAGCATTCCTGGAAGATAAGGTTCTCCATTTTTTGAATCTACTCGACCATACATCCATGCGTTTCCTAATTCCAATGATTTTATACGCGATAGTTTACCAAGTTCACCCATTCCAAGTACGACATGATCGATTTTATCCTTCTTTAATTCATCTCCCCATTTCCACAATTGTCGCAAATTATTGACTGAGTTTGGCGTCGCTGAGATTTTTACAAGTATTCGTTCATCATTCTGGGCGTATTCTTTGACCGATCTAAAGTCAATTTTTGACATTCCGTCAAAATCTAGCATAGACAAAACAATTTTTGTTTTTCCGTTGATTTGTGAGAGAATGGGAATGTCGATAGGGTATTCCAAATTGATAAAATCAGGCTCGACAGTAAGTAATCTCGTGATTAGCTCTTCTCTGCCTAGTTTTGGAGCTGTGATGGCTTCGTTGTTCCACTCGGATCGAGAACTGACAATAGATGGTAGATTCACTAACTTGATCATACGACCAAATTCTTCAATATTCAAATCCTGTATTCCATCAACGCGATATTCAATAATGTGCACGCCAGCATTTTTTGCTCTCACCGCTTGATTTTTCAGACCATCAATTGTATCTGAATATACAACAGCACAAATCACGTAATTTTTCATCTCTCACATTGATTAAAAGAATCGGGAAATTGACAATAAGGTATAGACAATTCAGCTGAGAAAAGGGAATATGTAGAATAAAGGACTACCAATGAAGACCTAGAAGAGATAAGCGACTAGGATAAAGACTAATCCAGGTGGTTGAGGTCGAATCCAAAGGTATGATCGCTCCGTCTTAATGCTATCCTTGATGGCTTTTTCTCGAGCTATTTTTGTCTGTTTTTCCCAAGTATCATCATCAACCGGGGCTTCGAACAAAGGGGTGTGTAATACCCACTCATCGTCGACAACCTTTTCAACTGGGTCATAATGCTCCATGGTTAAGAGTTTATCCGGAGACACTCGATATGATGAAA
Source organism: Candidatus Heimdallarchaeota archaeon (assembly GCA_022574115.1). Taxonomy (GTDB): domain Archaea; phylum Asgardarchaeota; class Heimdallarchaeia; order Heimdallarchaeales; family Kariarchaeaceae; genus LC-2. Next base: position 2,545 of record JACZSS010000083.1, read on the forward strand.
ATAGAACATTGAATTTCTGCATACGTGATCCACCTGTTTCACCAAACAACGATCCAAATTTTGAACGACTAGATATATTATATATCAATAGTATTAATGCAAATATTATGAATATAACCATGAAATTAGTAAGCATGAAAAATATTGAGGGAAAGATTTCATCACCATCAAAAGCCATAATCGTAAAGCTAAACTTGATAGGAGATGAGATAGCTAGTACAATTATCGCTTTACTATCAGCACCTCCAAAAGCGCCAAGCATGAAAAAGACGAGTCCAAAGATCAAACCAAGGACGATATTTATGTAAACAATTAATCCCAAGTCGTTAGTGGTCGAACCCCACCAAATTAAGGTAAATAAACCTGCAAATAGCTGTATCAACCAAATTTTATCTGGGATTAGCCGGTCTCGTATGTCAAAATAGGAACCAATCAGGAGAGCTGGGATGGTGATTAACATCCATAAATATTCAACGGTCTCAACCATTAAAATCCGCCTAGACTAATGCTCTTGTTAACTTGGTGAAGGATTGTTAGAATCTTTGAGGTTAGTACGATATCATCTTGCCAAGATCCGTTTTTATCCTGCAGAGCTAAAATGTAATGGACTCCACTTTTGATAAATTCATTTTCTGTAGATTCTTGGTCACTCACTGCAGTCAGACATTCTGCGGTCATCAGTAATCTGCCGCTCCAACTTCCATCAATCAATTGTTTACTCCGTACAAAATTCCTGATCGAGGCTAAAGAAGTACCAATTTTTACACGTTTACCAACTGCTTCACTACTTTCCGATCTAGAAGCTCCAAAATCAGTTGATGGAAGCGTGAATTCAGATGCTACCTCATCTTCAAGAGATGGTAAGCTGAATTCATCATCATCCAATGATACATCAGGTAATGAGAAATCATCGTCGGGAATATCCATAGACGGCAGTGTAAAAGCGGACAGATCTGTACCATCATCCAAAGTGAGGTCTTCTCGAGGGTTCTCAGAAGCTGCAGCTACATATTCAGGTTTACCTCGCACAAGTCGGATCAAAGTATTGTACATTAAACCTAAAATAAGGGTTGAGATTTCTTTCTCAGATTGAACGTTGAACCTAGTTGCAGATCTATTGATCAAGATACCAAAAGTATTCGCCATTATATCGGCACATTTCTGAGCTACGTCAAAATCACCTATAGATTGAAAAATCCATGACATTGGAAAGATTATTGGAATTTCTGATGATCGATCTTCTTTCTCATCAAATCGTTCTATATCTCGGACAAACTCCCACTCTGTATATTCATCAAGCGATTGTTTAAACTCCTGATAGACTTCTTGGCTAATGTCAATAAACTGGTTATCAATGTCTGATATAGTGACAAGAGGAGTTAACATATCGTAGTTTGGCTCAATCGTTGCTGTATCGAGCGCTTCTAGGATTAGATAATATGTCTGCTCAACAGTATGTACTTCTTCACGACCATCAACAATCGTTTTCCAGGAATGATTTAAACCTCGACCTGTATGGATAAACATTCTTAATACTTCAGAAGTTTCAATTAACGGATTATTTTCACCCCAAATCCCATCTTTTCTCTGTTGGAACTGGATCCATTTTAGTCCACGTTGAACGGCCTGAATCGAACCTAAGCTTGATAGAGGCAATCTAGCCACATCTTCACGAATCTCGCGGAGTTTATTGATCATCTCCTCTCGTTTTTCTTTGTTAGGAGTCGTAGTTGTCAGATAGTAAGAGGCCACGATGGCTGCCCATAAGTAATTCACAAATGCGACAAAAGATAAAACATCTGCATCTTCACCTTCGTTGAAAAGGGTCCCTGAGAATATTGATATAACCGCCGTGATCACAACCGACAGGAGAACAAGAAATGAAGCAAAATAGAGTCCATTCTGTTGAAAAATACTTGCACCAATCAAATAATCAATGAAAGCCAAAAGTAGAAATACGACAAAAACTCCTGTCATCAAAAAGATCAGGGTGGCTCCATCACTATTGGATTTCTGACCTAAAAAAATGGTCAGCGCGGCAATGAGAATAATGCTTATCGAGACAAATAGAAAATCAAAGAGACCTGCTCCATATCTCTTTTTCTGGAACTTCAGGAGTCGAGTGTATGAATAAATTTCTTCTTTTGACATTGTTTCTAAAGTTCAGGAAAATTAGCGTTAAAAAAAATTATTCGGTGTGGAGTGAAATAAAACAAATAAAGATCAAATGATTTCGCAAATACTAGATCGCAGCGCCCAAAAATAACGAATAAACAAATGTTAAAAGTACGATAACCGCACTTACACCAGTCAACATCAAAAATTCTTTTCGAGCTGCGACATGATCCGCTGTTTCGTCAACAATTTTTGACCGGTACGAATACGCGTATCCCGCGACAATTACGGGATAAATCATGAAAGCAACATTTGTGACAATAACTGGTACATCAAAGTACGAGATTGCAATAAATCCGATACCAAACAGTAGGACACAGGCAAAGGAAACTGTATCTAAAAGGCGAACTAGTGGAGGAAGCTCTTGCCATTTCTTTTTCAAGGTATTTACATCAGTTCTAAATTCAGCGAGTGCGCTCAAGTAACTTCAATATAGTTCCCAAGCGTAGTCTCTTAAAAGTTTAGAATGTATTCACTCACATTTCAGTCCCAAATTGATTTGTCGTGCCGACAATAACAACAGCTTTTAATCGATGAATAAGAAAACGCGCCTTGAGATTATTAAATGCGAATCCCAAATAAATGGTCAGCTTACTGCAGAAAGTGCAAACTGCACAGAGAAATGACAGTTAAGCAAGAAAAGGGTGGAAGACGATCCGGAGGACTAAACTGGAGTCATCGAAGGATGAAACATCGAAGAAGAGGTCATGGCAATTTAGGACGCTATTCCAAGAAACCTGTTACTCAAACAAAAATGTCCTCAAAGACATCGAAGAAAGTTGATCTTCGTCTTACTTGTCCGGTATGTAGTAAAAAAGCAGTTATCAATAGACCTCGAGCAAAACGAGTGGAGGTATTCAGAATCCTTTAAGCGTTGATTCTTAAACACAATCACCACAATATTGGATATCGTTTCTTTAGCAAATTACTAAACAAAAATAGAAGTCGGTCCCATAAAAGTCATTATTTCTCTAAGGTGGATGCTAAGAACTGTTTAGTTCGCTCTTCCTGCGGATTCTTTAACACTTGATCAGCAGGCCCTTGTTCGACTATTTTTCCTTCAGTCATGTAAATAGCCCAATCTGCCACATCTGCAGCAAACCCAATTTGATGCGTAACAACGATCATCGTCATACCTTTATCTGCAAGCTGTCGAATTGTGTCTAGCACATAGCCAATTAATTCCGGATCCAACGCAGATGTCGGTTCATCAAATAATATCATCTTTGGATCCATTGACAAGGCTCTGGCAATCGCAACTCGTTGCTTCTGACCTCCGGATAATTGCCCTGGATAAAAATCAAATTTATCTCCAAGATCCAATTCATTCAGAATTTTCTTCGCTTGCTTTGTTGCATCCTCAGTTGACATTCCGCGAACCAATTCAAGTGCTACTGAAACATTACTCAAAACCTTTAAATGAGGAAATAACTCGAAGCTTTGAAATACAAATCCAATTTCGGATCTTATTGAGTTTAGATCAACTGAAGGATCCATTATGTCTGTACCATCAAAAATAATCGTACCGCCGGTCGGTTGTTCAAGTCGATTAATGCACCTGAGAACGGTTGACTTTCCAGATCCCGATGCACCTACGATCGCAACGACCTCCTTATCGTGGACCTCAAAACTAAGTCCATCTACAGCCTTTACTCCCCCATCAAATTCTTTGAATAAATCATCCACTTGAAGGATGATTTTTCCCACGCGACCTATAGATGGCCAGCTCCTAGTCCAGGAATCCGGAGATTACGTTCTATTCTCCTAAGTGTCCGTGTCATTGTATAGGTTATAATGAAGTATGTACACGCTACATAAATAAAAGTTCTTGCCCAAAGAAAAGACTGAATAGTTAGGATATTGCCCTCTCTGGTAATTTCTCTATAACCGATTACCGATAAAAGCGACGAATTCAGGAAGATGTTAACAGATTCGTTCGACAATGGTGGGATAGTAATTCGGATAGCCTGTGGCAGGATAATATGTCTCATTGCTTGCAAATTTGTCATCCCAAGTGATCTTGCTGCCTCCATCTGACCCGTGGGTATAGCTAAAATGCCAGATCTAATGATTTCTGATTGGTAGGCACCGGTATTTAAAGCTAAGGCCATCACAGCTCTCGCAAACAATGTAGGTTTCCAAGCCGATCCGAATTCATTGAGGATCGCCGGTAGTCCAAAAGCAATGAAACTCAACTGAACTAGTAAAGGAGTATTTCGAAAGAAGTCTGAATAAAAAGTAGCTAATATTTGCAGGGGGCGAATCCGTCCGGTTCTAAAGGTTGCCATTGTCAGACCCAAGACGAATCCGATCGAAAGTGCCACCACAACTACTTGGAGGGCTGCTATCATACCCGTCAACAAACGAGGAACAGCCTCACGTGTATAGAATTCTAAATTCTGCCAGTCATCTTCAATTTCAAATATAGGAATTAATCCTCCTCCAGTTGTTGTATAGTACATCAAGTCTCCAACCGCAATGCCCTTGTCTGCATCTACAAAGGCAATTCCAAAGAAATCCGAAGTGCTGCTTTGACTAAAAGTGGTATCGTTAAGTTTCTGAATTTCGCCCTCATAAGGTCCACGTAGACCAACGACAGTCTGATTTGCACCTGCGATATAGGCCACACCGTCAATGGGTGAGGTAATATCATACAAATCTTGTGTTGTACTCGATTCCAACTCGGTAAATTCTAATCCGAGATTTGTACCAGAGGAAGCCAGGACTAAACCATCATCAGCTGCAATCCACATTCTTGCGGTCAATACACCGACCGTTATCAAAATATCATTGAGATTTACAGAAACACCACTATTACCAGATCCCCATGTAATACCAGCATCTGTTGTAGATAATAAAAGACCGTTATCCCCTACAATCCATCCCACTTTATCATTTAGAAAACTTACGGAATTTAAAATTCCGTCAATTGGAGAGGTTTGAGTTGACCAAGTCTGACCAGCATCACCGGAATAGTAGATGGCAGCAGACTCCCCAGTAATCCAAATATTTGGATAGCGTATGTCAATATCTAATAAATTGGCAGTCGTATCTGGAAATGAAGTAGATCTAAGCCAAGTAGATTCATTTGTTTTGGTCAAAACGTATCCATTTTCACCTACCGCAACATAGAGTCCTTGTTCATATTCAATGGCGTCTAATGATTCCTCACCCTGAAATTGAAACTGATACCCCTTCGTAAGATCCGCGCTAATGTAGATAGCTCCTGATTCAGATACAACCCAAGTGCTATTATCAATATCAACGATAACGTCTCGGAAGACTTCGTCTGGAGGATTTTGAACTTCAAACCACCCGAAGAAACGATCCTCATCATCATCTTGAGCAGCAACTTCAATAGCAATTCTTGTTGTCTGGTCACCTAGAGCTCCAGTAATTCCAACATTTGTGTTTTCTATAGCTGTGTTACTAGAAGTAACAGTAACTGTAGTACCACTTTCTAAGTTAACTCTGTTAGCACCAACACTCACTACTGCAATAATTCCTACAGATTCAAGACTAGACTCGTCAGCAGTATTTACAGCAACCTCAAGTCCTTGTATCTTCTTAGATGCGGATTCACTTACTTCTTTGGAATCAGTATTTCCACTTGAGTCTGTTACTCTAATAGTAGCACTAAGATCTGATC
>JACZSS010000700.1 GCA_022574115.1 Candidatus Heimdallarchaeota archaeon
GGTTGGTTACTTTGACCGGTGGAATAATCACCTTAATGTTTGCTGTGTTGGCGTTCATGGCGAGCATTCAGCAATCAGTATCGAAGGTTGGGATCGACCTATCAATCCTCGGAAGTGGACCATTTACTGAGAATAGGAGAGGTACAGAGCGTCTGCTGCCAAGTATTGCGCCCAATGCATTCTGGGCCCCCTTCTTTATAGGTGCACTAGTAGTCTATCTTGGATTTATGTATTATGCAAAAAGTACAGAACCACTCAAGGAACCAACTCTGGTCGATAAACATCGCAACGAACGTCATTGGGAAATGTGGGTATTTTTAGCATCTGAGACGATTTTCTTTAGCGCTCTTATTGGCTCAGGAATTGCATATCGGCTCAATAACCAAGATAATTGGCCTGATCCAAATGATGTGCTCAATGTGAATCTAACCGCAATTAACACGTTTATTCTGATTGTTAGTTCTTACACCATGGCTCGTGGTTTAGATGCAATAGGAAAAGGAGAAATGGTTCGATTTCGAAAATTCTTGCTGTTTACGATTCTTTTAGGTACTTCCTTTGTTCTTATACAAGCATCCGAATATGTCGCATTAGCAGAAGAAGGAATTGTTACACTAAAAACAGACGGAAACCGGCCAGTTGAAACCGCATCGGTCTTATTCAGCTCCGGGTTTTACCTACAAACAGGTTTTCATGGAGCTCATGTAACGGTAGGAGTAATCCTTTTGATATTCATTTATCTAAGATCGACTAAAGGTGGTTATACCAAGGAAAATCATGAATACGTCGAGATGGTCGGTCTTTACTGGCATTTCGTGGATTTGGTGTGGATAATTTTATTCACAATTCTTTATTTGATTTGAGGTGAAGAGATTATGGCAACAGTAACAAAAACAGAAGTTCATCACGAATCTAAAGAAGCAATCTATTTGCGGGTTTTCATTGCTTTAGGAGTCCTGACATTGATTGAAGTAATAATTGGGTCCCAACTCGATACCGACATTTTCAAGGTTGTCCTATTAATGACTCTGGCGGTCGGAAAAGCTGCGCTGGTGGCAGCCGTATTTATGCATATCAAATACGACAAAAATCCAAAACTAATAATCGGTTTTTCTTTTATCTTACCATTGCTAGGGGGACTGTTCCTTACACTTACGCTTTGGAAAGATTATCGAGCTTAGTGGAATTAATAGTTGATCGTCAATTACTCAAGTTTACAGTTTTTTTAATCCAAATAATATTTAAATCACACGTACCTTTACATTTCATTAGCATTGACGCCTCCCGCCACATTTCTTTAGTTACTTTGATTGTGATGATTCTCGCCGCAATAATAGTCCAACTCGCACTAATTGATCCATTATTATATCAAAGATCCCAATATTGAGCTCTAACTCATAGTTTGAATATCAAAGAATCGATTACTTTGACTAAAAGATGGGAAATTTCAAATTGCTCAAATCAATCGATGAGAGTTTGTAGGACAGGTATGCAATCGTTCCTGCTGCTAAACTAACTAGTGTAGCTGAAATTCCGTAGTTTATTGAGGTTGTATTTGCTAGAGAGAAATTTTTGACTTTTGTTTGTAATTTTACTGTTGTATTCATTTTGTTTCACCTATTCCAATTATTGGAATATCATATTACACATATTGTAATATTTGTATTTATACGTTATTATATTTGTAATGTCTCTTTCCAAAAATTGGAATAAATCGATGCAATATAGAATTTAAACCAATGAGCATTCTACGAATTATATTGCTGATCTTGGAAATATAATGGCTATTAGAATGGGCTTAGACCGAAATGAAGCTGGGTTAATTCGACCTTAATTTACAATTCGAAAGTGAATTGACTTTACAATTGTTGGCTGAGGTATCATCTAAATTGTATATATAATATTTTAAACGCCTAAGTTTGAGGACTTCAGACATTTTAGTGAGATGATGTCACCGCTACTCAATTGAATTTAGGAGAAATTCTTTTGAGCCTTGTATTTTCTCCCATGTTCAATCCCCGGTTTTTGTTTTATTTCCTGAAATCATTCTGCGGAAAATGACCAGTCTGGGATTGTGATTAA
>JACZSS010000701.1 GCA_022574115.1 Candidatus Heimdallarchaeota archaeon
GTGGTTCCTTTAGTGATTAATGCCGCATATGAAGTTGCATTCAACAACTAAACTCGATTAAATATCTGCAAAATTGTTCTCTGCGGAATAAAGCCTTACTACACGTATAGTAAGCGGCATCTTGAAATCTTGGATATAATTTCTACGGAAATTAAATCGTAATTTTCAATATTCCAGGATCAGATTTTTTATTCACTTAAAATCTGGAAAAGAAGATGAATTGATTAGAATCCATGCGACCTTTCATTCTTTTGATTGCTTGTTGTCTTTTCTCGTAATGATCATAGTATGAAACTTCTTCATTGACGGAAATTTTACTGAACCTTTGTTTTTGTGTTCTGCTGTTGTTTATTCTTTTTCTTAGTTGAGTGATCTTATTGAAACTTATTACATTCATAGTTTTTGCCTCATTGGGTTGTTTTTTTAGCATATCTATCTTTTCAAGAGATCTTTTGCATCTCTGAAAGATTAAGCTCTGCTTTTTTTTCCGCATTTACGGTTTTTTTCAATTGATTTGATTAGTGATAATCAGGAAGTTTCTTTCCTTACCAAGTATGGACATTCACCTTCTTAAAGGGTCTTATGCTTATCAATAATAATCACTTTTTGTTCCGATTTTTTGAAAATTAGTTCATCAGAGGATATATCCTGTCTAATATTTGCACTAAAGATAATTTTCTCACACTCTTCTCGACAAATAGATGGATTAAGTTAATCGATCACTTGGAAATTTTATCCCCAAGACTTATGGGACTAGGTTTGATCACTTTAATATTGACGCCGTTTCTGCCCAATCGACTTTGAAAGTTCGAATCTTCAACAGATTTTACATTCATATCATCTATTTTGAAGGCCTAAAAACAGATTTATGCAATTAATTTTTCAACTTCGGTCCGATATACCTCCACATTTCCCAATTTAACGTGTTCGTAACCTCGTATCATATCCGGTAATAATGCTAGTTTAATGGTGGTTTCTAAATTTTTCCTGTCTAGGTTTTCGAGTCGCCGATCAATCATAGACTTGTATTCTTTAATCAATTTTCGCTCTGTTCGACGAACCCTAGCATATCCAAATATATCAAAAATCGTCCCGCGAAGCCGTCGCATTTTGTGTAACACGCGATATCCAAAACGAAACCACGTGCCAAATTCGATTTTATTTTTCCAGCCTAATGTTCTAAGCATCGGTGGATGCAGATAATACCCTAGTTTATACTCATCACCAAATTGGGCTATTACTGCTTCTGTGAATTCTGGTTTGAGGTATAATCTTGCGACTTCGTATTCATCCTTGTAGGCCATTAACTTGAATAAATATTGGATGACGGCCTTGGTTAGGTCGAAGTTGCTTAGCTTCAAGGATTTTTCTTTCTCAAATACTTTGAGAATATAATCTATGTACGATTTGGCATACTTCTTGTTTTGATAAGCAATTAGTTCATTAACGCGAAGTTCGAATTTATGATAGACACTGCTATCGATTTCAACATCTCCTAATAACTGCTCTGCCTGAGGAGTAATTACGCTGGTGATCTCTTGTGCACCAACTCGATTGTCATTGATACTTTCGAATTCTTCGGAATTATGGACATACATTCGTCCAACGTTGAATGCTAGTTTGTTATCCTCGATCGCCACTCCGTTTAACTCAATCGCCTTGTGTATTGACGCCTTGGATAATGGTAATGCTCCTGCTTGATATGCCGCCCCTACGGTGATCATATTTGCAAACAGGTAATTGTTGAAAATGTTTTCTGCCAAATAAACTGAATTGAGGTTCACATTATCCTCTTCCCGGCTAACTGCATCAATTCTTGATTTGAGATAAGCGTTTTCCGGGAACAAAACCTCGTTTGATCTCACCATGCTTCCCGTGGGGATCTGCGCATCAGAAATAATTGCAATTGTCCTCTCAGGATGAGCTTTGATCAAATTAGCATCGGTGCTTCCGCTGAGTATGTCAAACACCAGAAATGTATCAGCTTGTCCATTAGCTACTCGATTCGATTGCTTAATTTTTCCATTTTTTGAAAATTTAAGATGAGATACCACCGGTCCTCCTTTTTGACTAAGTC
>JACZSS010000702.1 GCA_022574115.1 Candidatus Heimdallarchaeota archaeon
TGAGGTCCATGCATGAGATAGAATTTCTTATTGATTAAATCATGTACCAAAAGACTCCTAGTAGGAATATAAGTAGAGAAGGTGTTTCTCATTTCGAGAGTGACGCCACTTTTTACAATGTTATATACTACGAGGCTCAAATCTTATTTACTGCACTTAATTTAATTAAGAAACTTTGTGTTCTTTTATTGGAGTAATTATTTAGGGTTACTAAGTTTTCACTAATTGGACAACAAAATTTTTACAACTGATTGAAAACAAAAATATAGATCATTGTTTTACAACTTATTGTAATATAATGGCTGTTATAGTCTAGATTAGGAACCTCAGAATTCCTTAACTTAAAATTCTGAGTGAGGTGCGGAGCAGATTTAGAACACTCCATAATTGGTCCCTACGCGTCAATCCCGAGTGGTCACTCATCAACAGAATCCAATTCGTTCGACTTATCGCCGTGTAAGAGGATTGCTGGATATAGAGAAGAAGAAGAAAAATTAGATTCGAAATGGGGTGTATCTATTCATAAAGTGAGAAAATTTATCTGTAACAACTGTGGCTATGTGAATTTAGTTGGATTAAGTCAAATTATCTAAGATTTCGGCTAATTGAGCTAGCTAATTTTCGCCAAATATCAGGATTAATTGCTAGATACACTACGGAGATCAATACGAATACAATAGTAATTCTAAATAAATTACTTGATGTTAGTTGATTTACAAAATCGTTATATGAAGGTCTCTCACCTAAATCGTAATCTGAACCAAAGAGTGAGTTCATTTTATCTAATACTAGAGCAGGTTCAGTAATACCAAACCATTCCTCAACTAAGTTACCCTCTGGATCAAACAAGTACAGAGTTGGAATTAGGGGTGTATCATATCTTGTAAGGAATTCTCCATCATTGTCACTTGCAAATTGCCAGGTGGCACCAAATTCATCTCTAAAATTTCTAATTTCTATCGAACTATCAGCCTTATCAATACTGAGAGTTAGAATAGATACATTGTTCCCTACAATTTTCTGTATTTCCTGGATATGAAGAATCTCGGTCTTACACGGTTCACATGTCGTCGCAAAAGCATCAACTAACAATGGTTTACCCTGAAACTGGCTATAAGACTGCTCAAGTCCGTTGAGGTCAAGATAAGAAAAATTGATTTGATACCCGAGTACATTAACATTGACGAGCAATAATACAAACGGTAATATCAACTTGAATTTCAAATCTAATTGAGTTTGACTTCAGAAATTATATTTGTTGGTTTAGGAGAACTCTGAAATGGTTAGATTTCAAAGAAGTCATTATGTTCGATCGAATTTTATATGTGAGACCAAGAAATATTTCGAATTTTCCTCATAAAATGGTATTATCACAATTTTTCACCGTAAACAGCGATGTGCATTACTCGTAAAGCTGCTCATCTCGAAAAATGTTAAACATAAAATGCAAAATCATACCGTAAATTAGAAATAAAACTCAGACTCACCTCAGCATGGAAGACACTATCGTGGATGTCATTGAATTACTAAAAAAATTAGTAAGTTATGATACGAGGACCAATCATAGTCAACCGGGGAAAGATGTAAAAGTCCTGTTGGAAAATGAGATAGAGCCTAGATTAAAGGAATTCGGATTCGACGTCGAATATATTGAGGTTAAGGGTCACTATTCAATACTTGCAAAACGAAAACGTAGTTCACCATCAATTTTGTTTTCGGGTCATCTAGATGTAGTTCCCTGGGACGATCGGTGGGTGACAGATCCTCAAACAGTAGTAGAACTTCAAGAAAATGGTAAAAACGTGTTGAAAGGGCGGGGTGTATCTGATATGAAAAGTGGCGTTGCTTCACTGGTGGTGGCTCTGCCTGAAATTGCTAAATCAGATGCTACAATATACTTTGCATTAACAGGAGATGAGGAAATTGGAGGAGAGGATGGAACTGGGTCGATTGTCGAAAAATTAAGGGACAGAGATGAGCTCCCTGATTATGTGATAACAGCAGACACAGCTGGAATGGAAATTATTACTAAAAGGCGAAATATATTTGATTTGACTCTTTCAGCCAAAAAACA
>JACZSS010000703.1 GCA_022574115.1 Candidatus Heimdallarchaeota archaeon
TTAGTATAATCCAAGGCAATTAATATATTGATTCCTATTCAATTACTTGTAAGACAACAAGAGGTTACAATTTGACAGATATCATTACTGTAAAGCCAACAACCGAATTTCGTCAACTGATACCATTCGACAAATCTAAATTGAAAGTATTGAGTGATGTAACTCGTTTAGCCATATTGCAATTATTAACTGAAAAGCCGTTATCGATAGGTGATCTTGAGGCTGAATTGAAAATTCAAGGTATTGTTAAATCAACCAATACCATCCGACATCATGTTGATGTGTTAAAAAAGTCAGGATTTGTAAATTTAACTGGTCTAAAGGAGAGCCGAGGAGGTGTCTTGAAATATTATCAAAGTAATAGTCAAATCCTCGATCACTCCCTCACTGAAGAAAAAATGAATGAGGTCCAGGACATAAGTACTAAATTAAAACCTAAATTCGATAAACTATTTAGTGAAATATTAACCGATCGCAATGATGAAATCAATGAGATAGCGACATCATTGATGCCTTGTGATAAATGTGATTCATCACATTTTAGAGATTACATACTCACACAAATCATACTTGCAGGAATTGGGAATTTCTTGAGTCATAAGAAAGTGATAGAATGAGGTTGAAACTAATCGATGATCGAAGTGAGTCAAATGTGAGGTTAACAACAGATTGGTCCAATAATCCATCAAGAATCATAAAACGGATTTTATCCTGTCTATCGACCATATGAGGTAATCGTATCCATCATATCTTGGACTTAAATGAGATGATTCAATAGGATAATTTTCAAATTCAGAAACTATTATGCCTACAATCTGATTAAATGTCTCAGAGAGGGTATCTATGATAATGCACGCACTGATGGATGAGCTGGGGATAAATATTACTGTTATATCTTTTAATTTGATTTAATGAGTTAAAATTGATTTCCACCTCTCCGATTAAACCATTTGAATAATTCAAGGAAGAAAATTGGCATTAAGCCAAAGAATAAGACGACACCGATATCTAGAAATGATAACCGAATTAATTCAACTCTTAAACCAATATCAAACATCCAGGTCTGAATTGGAGTTATATACATCAGTAGTAGGTGTAAAATTAAACCTCCAAAAGCGGTAATAATAATAAATCGATCAGTATGATTCTTAATACTGTCAAATATGCTGGTATTTATTCTTCGAATACTTAATATCAGCGTACACTCTGAGAGATAGATAACACTTAACAGCATTGTTCGAGCTTTAGCGTGGGCTAGATCCTCTGCTAAAAATTTGTCCTCAAAACCTAAGGTTCCTTCAGTAGGCTGAAATAGTATATGTGGGCCGATACCACCTTCATTAAAGTGATTAACTAAATCTAGATTATTATAATACAGAAAAAATACAGTTAAGATGCTTGAACCAAGAATTATTGCATAGGTCACGAGAGCCAGTAGCATTTTAGGAGGAATTAAATCATCATTATCTCTCGGCTTTAAATTCATTATTTCTTCATCAAAACTTCCGTAGATCACCGCAAATATTGGAAGAGCATGTACAATTGCGAAAATATAGGTTCTTTGAAAATTATTTAATACTTCATAACTGTTATTAAGACTTGTTACAAAATAAAAAATAGCTTCTGCTAAATTCACTGCTATGTAAAAGAAAATCATAATTCGGATGCGTTCATATAAATTTCTCCCTTCATAAACACCATTTACAATTGAAATATATGAATCATCGGCTATAATTATATCAGAAGCCTCTTTAGCAACTTCGGTTCCAGTTGTCCCCATTGAAATTCCTGTATCAGATTTTGTCATTGCTAGTGCATCATTGACCCCATCACCAGTCATTGCTACTATTCCTCCGTTTTCCTGATATCGTCTAACGATAATCTCTTTATCCTGTGGTGATACTCTTGCGAATACTGAAACTTTAAAAAATTCTTCTTCAGTTAATACCGATACCATTTTACCTTCAGCTACCATTTCATCTGGATCCAAAATGCCAACTTGTCGGGCTATTGTGGCTGCAGTGGATGGACTATCACCCGTAATCATGATGGGGAAAATTCCAGCTT
>JACZSS010000704.1 GCA_022574115.1 Candidatus Heimdallarchaeota archaeon
CTGCAATCATCGGCTACGTATTACGTATTTCACACAAGAAATCACTAGAATGTAAACCAACCGATTGAGGGTTTTCCCAAGACACGAAATAAGAATTCTCGATTGTGCTTACTCCACAAGTACTAAATCTCGAATAGATCGATATTAAGTATCATTTTAATACTTAAAAAATAACCCAAATCGTCGCCTTTTAATATCAATTTTTTGCCTTGAATATGTCGATCGATCGATCTACAAGGATGAATATCACATGTCAAATCAAAAACTAATACTCGTTATTGGTGCAACTGGGACTCAGGGTGGAGCGGTGACCCGTCACCTGCTTAAAAAAGGATTCAAGATCAGAGCACTCACTAGAGATCCGAGCGGAGATAAAGCAAAATTACTTCAAGAACAAGGGATAGAATTATTCAAAGGAGGATTGGATGATGTTGAAATTCTAAAACAAGCCATGAAGGGAGTTCAAGGCGTATTTAGTGTGCAGAATTTTTGGACAACAGGTAAGGAAAAGGAGATCGAGCAAGGTAAAAATGTTGCAGATGCAGCAAAAACTGTTGGCGGTTTAGAGCATTTTGTTTATACTTCGGTTGGTGGTGCAGCAAGCAATACTGGAATTATCCACTTTGATTCAAAATATCAAATAGAGCAGCACATCAAGCAGTTGGAACTCCCATTTACAATTATAAGGCCCTCATTCTTCATGGAGAATCTGATCTTCTTTCCTGAAATGAAAGACCAAATAGCTTCTGGACAGATTTATTTTGGCCAGGATCCAGAAAAACGAATGCAAATGGTTGCAGTTGATGATATTGGTGGATTTGTCAGCACAATTTTTTCGGACAAAGATAAATATCTTGGCAAATCGATAGAATTTTCAAGTGACGAGATGTTGCCTGGTAAAGTTTTTGAAAAGTTAGGATCGTCAATAAATAAAGAGTTATCATACCATTATGTTCCGTATGACGGATTAGTACAAAACGCGGGAGAGGAGACGGCTCTCATGTTTAAATGGTTTAATGAAAAAGGATATTTTGCAGATATTTCTCAGTTACGACTGGATTATTCGGGACTGACCTCTTACGACGACTGGTTAACAACCGCTCCTCTGGAGTATTTAAGTGTCATTTAATGATTCTTACCAAGGGACACCTCCTTGGGATATAGGACGGGCTCAAAAGTCGATCATTAAATTAGAATCTGACGGTAAAATCACAGGAAAAGTCTTGGATGTAGGCTGTGGAACTGGGGAGAATGCTCTTTACTTGGCGAAAAAAGGATATAATGTGATCGGGATTGATGCTTCTCCTTTGGCTATTCAAAAAGCTAAATTGAAACAACAGGAATTCCAAAATTTGAACTTGGAATTTCAAGAAATGGACATCTTCAAACTAAAGTCCTCAGGTTGGGAATTTCATACAATCGTAGATGCTGGAGTTTTCCATGTGTTTTCAAATTCAGCCAGAATCGAATACCTGAATAACATCCACTCCGTCCTGATCGATGAAGGTTATTTTCACTTACATGTCTTTTCAGACAAGGAACCTGGGGGTTGGGGTCCAAGAAGGATTTCCAAAGATGAGATCTATCAGTCTTTTCAAGAAGGGTGGAAAATAGTTTCCATTAAAGATACACCACTAGAAATGGTATCGCCACGGATGGATAGTGTTCAAGGATTATTAATAGAAGTTAGAAAATTGCAAAAAACTCCAGATAATTGACCACCGGATCACAGTCACTTTTTTCCATGAGTGTATTGAATAGATCCTCTACGGTTTTTAACGATCCACGTTTCACCATTTAACCACTTTCAGCCTTAACAGGATGAATTTGGATAATTATTAGACTTAACATCTGAATCCATCTTATCGGTTTACTAGCTCTATTTGGTTAATTGAACGGGTTGAAGGAATTAATTGCTGAATGCCCGTCTTATATAATTCTGATATGATTTTATTGAATCATTCCTAACCTCTTCTCTAAAGTTGAACGTCTTTATCATAATCATTTAAATCAAGTAACTAGACTTCAGGTTATTAGGATAACTCAACATGTCTACCGCTGATCTT
>JACZSS010000705.1 GCA_022574115.1 Candidatus Heimdallarchaeota archaeon
TTTCTCAATCTAATGGTTGAGGTTGGTATAGTCAAAGATGTTGGCGAAGCGTACGGTAAATACATGGATATGAGCTGCTTAGATGCTCGTAATGATCTACTTGCTATGCCGAGACGTGCTGATTGGAAAGAACAATTAGATTCATCTGGTCGATTACGAAGAGATGCTAGACCTGCAAGTGTGGTTAAAGCTGCTCAACCGATTGAAAACTTAACAAGATTAGTAATTGAACATAAAATCAGATTAATTAGAGCTAAAAGATAAATTTATCATATTTATTGGTAATTGATTATTTCCTAAATAGTGTTACTTTTCAAATATTGAATGATGACCCCCATACATTGGCTGTCGATGGGATTCTCACTGAAAACCTAGTAAAAATATTCCAGGATATTACTGCATTAAATGGACTGAATATTGAATTAAACCAGGGTACAATAGTTGGTTTACTGGGTCCGAATGGAGCAGGTAAATCAACCTTAATCAGATTACTTTCGGGTGTAATGAAACCAACAAGTGGAAATGCTTCTCTTTACGGATTTGATCTCCTCAAAGATACTAATGAGGTAAAACGGATTACTGGCTTACTTCCCGAAGAATATGCACTTTATGAAAAACTTAGCGTGTTCGAATATCTTCAATTTATATCTGCATTATATGATGTTCCTAGCGAGGTCTTCGAGAAGAGAGTTTTCGATTACGCTAATCGACTAGAAGTTAACGACCTCATAGACAGATTAATTGAGACATTGAGCAAAGGACAAAAGCAAAAAGTTGCATTGATGGCATCGTTGATTCATGAACCACAGGTATTATTTCTAGATGAACCATTGGCAAATTTAGATGTTAAAGCACAACGTGAAGTAAAACAAATTATTCTAGAATATAAGCGTCAAAATAGAATTATTGTAATTGCCACTCATTTACTGGATAATGTAAAACATATTTGTGATGAAATACTATTGATCACGCAAGGTGTAATAAGATTTCAAGGCACGATTGAAGAATTTCAAGGGAATGCAATTAATTTAGAGGAAGCTTATTTACAGATGTTGGTGGATTAAATTGAGCTTAGCTCACATTCTGGCTGTTTTTCGAGCTGAATATTACACCACCACATCAAAGTTTCGAAAATACAGACAGTACATTCCAATCCTTTTTCTTAGTGGTGTAGTGTTTTTTAGCTTAATCCTTAGAACCATTTATGGATTCCTAATTGTTAGTGATGGGCCAGCTCAAGCACCGCCGATTGGATCATTTTTTGCTATTATCTCAGTATTCTCGTATTTCACGCTATTTGCTCCATTATTAAGCCCCTTAGGAAGGATAGTCTATGATGCTAGTGCGAGATCACAGCGTGAAGTTGCAATTTCTGCTCCGGTGAAGGGGAGAGATCTCCTTTATGGAAATTTACTTTCAAACCTAGCGTTTTTCTTACCTTTCTTCTCCTTTATCGGAACCGTCTCGTTGGCCCCATTTATAGGAAACGGGGAGTTTTCTGGAATAGTTACCGCGATTTTTCTCTTTTTTATTATGACTTTGCTAATTCTGATTGGATTAGTGACTGGCACCTTAATTTCACCTATAATCTTTAATTTTATTGGCAAGCAAAAATCAGAATTTAGTCGGGCGTTTGTTACTTTGTCGGTGTCCAGTTTGATGATTGTATCATTACCATTGTTACGTTATCTACTTGATCAGGCTGAATCCGATTCATCGTTAGGGGCTATTGCATATCTGCCATTTACCGTTGCTTCCTCTTTGATTGTTTATGTTTTGTATGGTGAAGTAATTGGTCTGGACCCTCTTCTGAATATAGTTTTAATGCTCGGATATGTAGTAATTATTTTTATCGTGGGTTGGATCACTGCTGACTGGTTATATTCCCTCGATGAGGAAGGAAGTACGATTTCCTTTGCATCTCGAGATAGTAAAAAGGAGAAATTCCTGAACTTTCTTGTCTTACCGGTACCAAAAACTCTGCGAACTCCTACAATGGCTATTATGAAAGCTTCATTCCGAGATATTGAACATATGTCGAGATTAACAATTGGCGTCGCTGTT
>JACZSS010000084.1 GCA_022574115.1 Candidatus Heimdallarchaeota archaeon
CAACAGAGGATAACTATGAAGATAGAGGAAGAAATATGTTAAGTTAAAACTTATGTATTCAATCTTTACAAGAAGAATATAATTTAGAGGAAGTAATTCGTCATTTAGATTAATATTCCAAGGTTTTACGAATAAAATTACTAGGTTAATTGTTATACTGAGGAAAAAACCCCCAAAAATTAAGTATTCTCTCGTACCTAGCTTAAAATAATTTCTTACTAATATAAGAAATGGAATGAACGCGAGAATTCCGATAGTAAGATAAAGAATTTGCAACGGATCCCATGGGGGAGGGCAATTGTAATGCTCACAAACTTTGTAGATCATCTCAAATCTTCATAAGCCTTAATTATAAATTCTGTAATTAAATTCTCCTCTTTTGAAATATCACCAAGTGCGTAATCAATGTCAACAACTGACGTTCTATCAAGACTATCCATTGATAGGGATATTGAAACCTAGAAAAATGAAAATTATACCTAGGAAACTAAAAAATAAAATATTCCTTCAAGTATTTGATCCAAAGAAAACTCAATCCGATCAATCCATTTTTCGTATACGCATTATTATAGGCAAAAATGACTCTCAAAACATTTGATATTACTCCAAAAACAGTTAAATTGCGTATAGCTTGTGCTATACCACTGAAAGTACTACAAAATCAATACAATATTTATACTAGCAAAACCAAGTATTGTTAATGGACGATCCAAGCCAAGAAAAGGACAATCTAACCGTTCCATATTCGATTCGAATAAGTTCGAGTGAAAAGGAACAATGGGACCAGCACGCTGAGGAGTACCATAGTGGGAAATTAGCTAAGATGATACGTGCAAGCGTGACATTTTGTATGAATATTGGTGATCTATCAGAATTCGAGGGACCAAACAAGAGTTCTGCTAAATTGCTAAAAACAGTATTGACTCCATTATCTCAGGTTCAAAGTAATGTAGACAACTTGTCAAATGATATGAATCTTATCAAATCATTGCTCTCGCAACTACTCAGTCAAAAGACTCCAAAGATCCAGATTCATGAATCAGTCTCATCAATCCAAGAAAGGACCTTAACCCTCGAAGAAATCGTTGAGGATAACGTTTATGATTATTTAGAGCAAACAAAACAAAAAGTCCTGACTTCAGAGTTACTTGACTATTTGAAAGAGACAAGCGTGGATTGTAAGCGTTATTTCGCGAAGTCTGAGCGAGAGTTTGAAGGAGCTGCATTATTTAACCTGATGAGTATCCAAGAGAAAGTCATGAACCAATTATTCGAAAAGACTAAGGACCCAATATACAAGATTAATGGAGGTAGCAAATATGATTTCTGAGTCTTTGGAAGAACTCACTTCACAAGAATTGATAGCGGAATATATTAGCGCAAAGGCTACTTTGTCTCCTAATTCGCAGAAATTATTTAGGACCCAATTACATCGATTTGCTCGTTTCCTATCCTTTAAAGAAAAGGAATTGTTAGAGGTTGAAGAGAAAGATATTGCTGAATACCTGGCTCAATATCGTTACAAGAAGACCAAAACCACCTACAAAACTGTTTTTTCAGGATTCTACAAGTGGTGTATCAAAAGAAAACTGATGGATGAAAATCCTACCGATGATATTGTCATCAAGTCTGGACTCAAGAAGAAAAAGGAAGTAATGACGGAGAAGGATTACAAGAGATTTCTCACACAATGTGAAGGGTTGAGAGAATATACTCTGATATCATTCTTCTGGTTTACAGGAGTACGGGCAAAGGAATTGCGACACGTCAAACTAGAGGATGTTGATTTCGATAACAGCATGATATTTGTAGCTGAGTCAAAAACCGATAGCGGAATCAGAAAAATTCCTATTCACGTTAATTTCCTGAGGTTATTAAAGAAATATTTGGCAAAAAGATCCCTATTACCCACCTCTGAACCATGGTTATTTCTCACTAAAAGAGGAACTCAATTTTCTGAACGATCAATTATCCATCTGATTTCCAAATTACAACTGTCGTGGAATGGTCCCTTCAGTTGTCACGACTTTAGACGGGCTTTCATTACAAGATTGTATCGGGCTACTAATGATCTGGTGCTTTGTCAGCGATTGGCGGGCCATTCAGATATTTCAACTACCAGAGGATATATCTTGGATGATATGACAGAACACGCGAAAAAGTTCAATGCTGTAGATTTTTAGACATCCTAAGTTAATTCGGTAGATCCACTAGTCGATTGATCTCAGGTACTTGATTTTCGAACTCCTCAACCTCTTTGAGTTGGAAATCGATCGATCTCCAGATCTCTTACTCTTCTCTCCAGTTGAACAGTTTCAGCTAATAACACACCGACCAAATTTTTAATCAAAAACAACATTTGATTCCCTCCTGGATATTGGCCTTTCAAACTTTCCGCAAATTCAATCATTTGAAAACAGAATTTTTCGTAACCTGCATCGGTCATGTAGCTACAAAATTGATTTTTGAGTAAACTGATTAAATCGTCCATATTTTAGATTGATTGATAGGGTTAATGAAGATTGCAGATAGCGAGGGTTAACCGAAAGTAATCTATTTTCGAATTATAACAACATTATGGGCTGATTCCTTTATAGTTCAGACTCGATGCCCGACATATTCTTCAATATGACCAGCAAGATCTCTCCATGGATCAGAGGCATCAATGTGTGATTCAACAGCAATATGATCCGGATAATCATAAACTCTCATGTGATACCTTCCACCTCCATAATTTTTCGTTAATTGTGTGTCACAACAGTTAGCGTCCCCAGATAACCGTGTAATGTTAAATCTTTCTCCTTTCATTAGTGAAACAACTTCGTTTAATGTTTTAGGCTTTTTCTTCGATAAAAGTTTCTCAAACTTCCTATATCGACTTTTAGGTGTGTTCTTGCCTTGTGTATACCGATCCCTATTACAACCGTCAATTCCACAATATTGACACACAACACTCATACCGGCATGATATTTATAAAAGCTCTTAAACCGCTAAATTACCCAGTTATACGCAAATTTAGATTAAATTCAATTAAATTAACCTCGAGATACATTTAATCCCAGTTAACCGAAAGTAATTCGATCGATCGATCGAATCCCAACGAACATTTTTTGCAGTGAAACAGACACTTGAAATGAACTTGTTCCATTGATATCGGCAACGGAAAGAGCGAGCTCAATCAATAATAAAAAAGGAATAACTGCGATTAGAACGCTAATCGAGTTCAGCATACGTACTTCCGCTCGTTTTAGTGCATCTTCTTCGATCATGTATTTGCCCCTAAAATGCAGTTGAGTTTGTTGATAAGATGATATCAGGAGTGTTGTCCCCGATTATGATCAGATTTCCAAATTCTCCAATCTGCGTCAATGCCTGTATCCAAAGAAACGCAAGCAGTTCTGCGGATGTAAAGTTCAAGGCCTGCGCTAGTGCATAATACGCTTCTGTTTGTGCAGCCAAGGTAATATTTACAGCCTCTGCTTGAGCGTTGATTAATATCAGAAACGCATCAGCTTCTGCGGCTGCTTCAATCAAGGTAATATTCGCAGCTGCTGCTGCTTCGAATATCGTAGTTTGAGCCCGAATCAGAGCTGATGCCTGTTCGAATTGTGCAATTTGGATTTCTTGACGGGCAACTTCAGCCCTTTCCAAGGCGTTTTCAAATGCATCAGGTAGATCTACGGCTCTAAGTTGAAAGCCCGGGATACTGACCCCGACCACACTTTGGATTATAGTTCTGAGCGCTACCTCCATGGCCGCTCCTATGACAGTTCTATTATTAAAAAATTGAATAGCATCGAATGAACTAGCAGCATCGCGAATACTGTCGCGTGCTTGAGTGTTGATTACATCCTCATATGCGAGCCCAAAAGTATTGTATAGCTCGATAACGATAGACTTGGAAATGAGGTATTGGAATGAGATATCAAGACTAATAGCTAAACCGTCTGATGTCCGCCCACCGATTTGGTTACCTGAGGATACTGTGAACTCTATAGATTGCTGAATTGAGGAAAAAAGAATGAAACTATGCAAAATACCTAATCGATATCGTCCAGGATCGTAAACCTTCTTGTTATCAACTTGTCCGGTCCAATCATTTTTGTCTAATCCATAATAGGTCGCATCGACCCTCTTGAAGGATAGTAGTAGACCAAAGGCACTCAATACTATTAATGCTCCAATTGCATAAGCTGCAATCTTTGGTTTCGTGATCATTTTATTCGATCGATCGATCGATCGATTGTATGTCGTCTTACGGGACATATTTATTATTATCGAGTCTTGATTGAAGAATATACCCCACCCCGCGTACTTGAATGCAAAGGTGTGCTACTAATTCGTGTCTGCAAAATTTTGTTACTTCAAACCACAACTGGTTGAGAAGGAAGATCTTCACGACATCCAGCTCGATCGATCTATTGAGAGAAATATTGGGATTGACTGAAGATGTTAAAGGCGGAATTGATTTGACGGCTGGATTTTCAAGAAGAAAAAGTCTTCAGTCAATAAATCCGTACTTGAAAGAAGCAGTTCAACTTAGAGAGAGCGTGGAGATCACACAAAGCCAGATAAAGCTGAGCTATGAAGGATTTAACCAACTCATGGATCTGATTGATAGCTCTACTCATTTGGATGATTTAAGAGAAAAGGCAGCGATATTGAAAAGTGACATCGAATCTAAAAGAGATGATCTCTCTGCAAAGCAAGAAACAATTTTAGATGGTTCAGAAGCTAGACTAAAAGAATTCAAAAGGTCAATAACTGAAAAAGGGTACGGACAAGACGTATTCGATTTCGATTAACTCGTCGATCGATCAAACTTATTTTCGTATAGGTGCCGTTATACGCAAAAACAACTTTCTACATATTGGATATTACTACAAAAGTACTCAAATTTGATTAGTTAATGCTTGCTATCCGCAATCCGCTATTTATTTGGGTACATCTTTTATTCTGTGAGTTCTTGAAATAACGGTTAGTAAGCCTAAAATAAAAGTGATAAAACCGAAGCCAGGTGTTTCTTCACTTATTGTTGGCGACTCTAATGAGATTACTCCATCATTGATTGTACCTAAATACAAATCCTCAAATTTAACAGCATCTGCAGATATTGCAACTTCAGCATTTGCAGGAAGATAGGAATTGGACACCGTTTGACCTTCGTGATCAACTTGAGATACAACAATATCTATATGATGAGATTCAAACATGACGACTTCAGGATTGGTCAAAACAACTGTCGTTAACTGATCCCAAAAATAGAGATCTGTGATGTACATTTGTAATGCTAAATCTGACGCTTTTGTTTGACTTATGGCAGTTTGTCGATTTTCAAATGCTTGTGTTTGGGGAACGTCATTAGTTGCATCCAATGGAACAAGCACGATGGGAATATCTGAAGAAAATACAATATCAGCAGCATGTGGATCGACATAGTAATTCCACTCAGCTGCAAAGTTCGGAATATCAGATTCATATCCAACATTACCATCAACGGTAACTGCACCTCCCATTGAGTATAATTTTGTTATGTTCTCTGAAATGCTTGGATCAGATTTTAATGCCCTCGCAAGATTTGTCAAAGGACCAGTCATAACCAAAGTCATCGGTTGTTTTTTGAGCATTGAAATAATTAATTGGCTAGCGTTTAGACTGGATGGTTGTAGGTCTGTTTCAGGAATGTCGACTCCATAAAAATTGTAACTTCCATCCCTCCAGGGAGTGGGAAAGGCATTGTCGGTCTCTAATGGTAAATCACTTCCTCCAGCAGCCTGAATGTCAGGAAATCCCATATAATCAAGCAATCTTAGTAGATTGTTGACACCTTCTTCTATATATGATATACCTGGAGAGACAGTTACAGCTTGTACATCAATCCCCGGATGTTTTAAGAGGTAAAGTAAAGCTGGAAAATCAGAAGGATCAGCATCGATATCCATGATAACCGCTATAGAATCGTCTTTCAAATCAACCTTTGAACTTGCCCTAGGAACTGAAAATATGAACATAAAACATAAACTCAGGATCAACATATATGAAATTTGACGAGACAACATATACCTAAGTTTTATTATGCTAGGTAGTTGAAAAAGATTTCGCAGAAGGAACTATTACCATTTGCCACTCAACATGTCAGTTTAAAATGATGTCAGTCTTATTTGAATCTACCTAAGTTACACTGATTTTTGGGTTTTTCGTATATGAATCCTATTAGTTAGTACGATGTTTCAGCGATGTTTGAATCTGTGGAACTAATGTTAATTTTAACATTATCCTGAATCCAAGCAACATCTTGCTTATTGGCAAATACTCGGATCATCACATATCTCTCTCTTCGCATA
Organism: Candidatus Heimdallarchaeota archaeon; assembly: GCA_022574115.1. Taxonomy (GTDB): domain Archaea; phylum Asgardarchaeota; class Heimdallarchaeia; order Heimdallarchaeales; family Kariarchaeaceae; genus LC-2. The sequence continues at coordinate 6,346 of JACZSS010000084.1, forward strand.
TTAACAGGGGAAAGAAAAGAGCTAAAGTAAGCGGTATTGTCCATAGCCTCCTGAAGTGTTACTGATTTCTTATTGAGCCCAAGCTTATTTTTGTCATCATAAAGATAAACGTTTCCGGCTTGAAATTCCTGGGTATCAATTGTACTCATTGGATATGTAAAACTTGTAAACAGTTGAGGTACATCTATATTTTGATTTTGTGCTTCACTCTTGATTTTGCTAATGAATTGGCCTTCTGCAATTGTTATTGAATCATGTTCGAGGTCTCCACTCACCGCCTTTACCACATTTTCCGGGATTATGGCCTCCCAAACAAGTTTCGGCAGATCTCGACTTAGAAGTCTTTTTGTATAATATTTTGCCTCACCAAGTTCCGGATCCTTAGAAGATAAAATTTCACCAATTAACGTATATTCATTGATCCATTGATACTCATCCAAGTTATCAGTCCGACCAGGTAGATCAAGAGGCCCCTTGGAGGCATCAAGAAGCTTACGAATCAATATATCAGCCGCTGCAGAAGCACGATGAAAGTAGACACCCTTGTACATGAAAAATCGACCTAGCAAAGATTGAAATATATCCTCAATAACTTTCAAATTATAATGAAGAGCAGGTATACCATCATGATCAGCGATTAACGTACTGTCGATTAATCGTTTGGAGGCAATAGTACCAAAATGAGTTGTCCCAGAAAAGTATGCATCCCTAAGCAGAAAATCCATTCTGTCTGCACCCAACGTACCTTGAACAATCGCTTGCAGCACTGCATCCTTACCATTCCATAAGTCTTTGAGCGCTTGCGATTCAATACCACATTTTTCTATATAAGGTTTAATAAAATCGCTATCAACTATTTTCATCCGATGAGCATCATGACCATGAAGATTTCCTGGATACAGATCCCGGAAAACAGTATCGTCATATGCGTGACTGAAAGGACCATGACCAATGTCGTGAAGGAGGCCACTTAATCGGGCTAATTGGGTAAGGTACTCTCTCTGATCATCGTTTTTGTATACTTGGTTTGCATATTCACCAGCTAAATGCATTACACCCAGAACGTGAGCCAAGCGTGTGTGTTGAGCACCAGGAAAGACTAAGCGAACACCGGAAAGCTGTGAAATCCATCGTAATCTTTGAACGAATGGGGTATCAACTAGCTCGAGTTCCTCGGGACTCAAGTTAATATAATTGTGAACTGGGTCCCGAATTGCGGAATTTTTTCGATTCATGGTTTATTTGCAATTAATATTCTAATTTATCATTTAGAAAGCTTCGTAATACTCCACATTGAAGAAGGCCTGTCAAAACTAATCTTTATTCAAAGGGATTTAAATCTAGTTAACTGCTTGTCTACCTCTATTGAGATAAAACTTAGAAACTTGGTGAAAATATTTAATGCTATTTCATATTTCAAAAATAAGGTGGCAAAAATATTCCCGCAATTGCGAGGTATTTCTCTCAAATTTAATTCAGAAAAAATTTCAGAAATTATATGTGATTTCACGATACTGTAATCGACTCCAGTAAAGTTTCAGGCACTCAGTAAGATCATTTGACTAGTTGGAACTTGATATTGGACTAAACAAAGTAGTTTTGACTAATACTTTGGTTGGTCTCCTCCTTGAAGAGCAAATAAAATCAAAAAAAATCCATTTCCAAGAAGCACATAATAGGAAAGGAGTACGGACTTAGATCGAGAACAATGATTGAGAAAAAATGTAGCAGAAATAAGTACTTTGTTGTTTCTTGACCAGAAAGACGAAAGCCACATGGATCTTACCTGCAAAAAGGCCTTTAATTGCTAGATAACCGAATATTTGACATAATATAACTTAGAATCGAAAATGTTGTTTAGTAAAATATGCATTAGCATAGTTTATTATCAGTAGAGGATAACCTACCATAACAAATGATGAAGTTTGCCTTACTCTCCTGTATTCTT
>JACZSS010000706.1 GCA_022574115.1 Candidatus Heimdallarchaeota archaeon
AAGGAACGGGATATTAAGACCATAGTCGATTCCAAACCGGAAGTGATAGCGCATAATATTGAAACAGTTGAAAGGCTTACTCCAATGGTGAGAGATAGAAGGGCCAAGTATCATCAATCACTCAAAGTTTTGCAGACCATAAAAACACTTGATTCACAAACCTACACCAAATCCTCAATAATGCTGGGTTTCAACGAAACTGAAGAGGAAGTTGTACAAACAATGAAAGATCTGAGAGAAGTTGGTGTAGATTTTTTGACTCTTGGTCAGTATATGAGACCAACTCTAAGACATCTGCCTGTCAAAAGATATTTGGCGGAGCAGGAATTTGTCAAATACAAAAAATTGGCTGAAGGTCTTGGATTTTTATCTGTAGCATCTGGACCTTTGATAAGGTCCTCCTACAAGGCTGGCGAAGTTTTTATGAACGGCGTTATTGAAAATCATCGAAGGAAATTAGTCAACTAACCGCTCAATACCTGAATGGAACAAATTTTTCTTATGATTTGCTTGAAAACAAAGAAAATCGCCTAGATAGCCAAAAATAATAATCTAGTCAAGAAAGGGAAGTTATATATAATTCTCATTGTAAGTGCCTTTGGTTACACTTACAAGGGTTTTTTACTTTAGAATAACACAGAAAAGAGGGTTTTACTGTATGACATTTAATTTTGATAAAGAAAATCATTTCTCTGCGATTGCAAATTCATACCAAAATCTTCGGACAACAGATGAGGAACCAATCGCGTACATCCTTGAAAACTTGAAGTCACACAAAAATTTAGACATCATTGATCTTGGTTGTGGCACAGGGAGATATGATGTGTTGTTATTGGATGAGCTCGATGATGATTGCAGAATAACAGGTGTTGATGCGAATCAAGAAATGTTAGATGAATTCTCGGTTAACATGAAATTACATAGACATTCAGATTTTCACGCTGTTTCCTCTACGATTGAAGAATTCCCTAAAATAAATTCTAAAAGGTACGATGTGGTGTTATCTTTTAACGCCCTTCATCATTTTAATTTGGGAAAGCTGTTAACTTTAATTAGTCAAATACTGAGTCCGAATGGGGTCGCTTTTCTCTTTACGCGAACCAGAAATCAAAATCAACGATCAATTTTGGGTAAATATTTCCCGAAATTTGATTATTACGAGAGTCGATTAGTCTCTTTAACAGAAATGGAAAACACAATTCTGGATACTAGCGGCATCGAGCTTTCGGAAATAAAAGTTTTCAAATATCTTCGAAAAGCCAAATTAGAAGAATTAGTCCTACAGGTTAATAATCATCATTATTCAACGTTTTCAATATACGAGAAAGAAGAACTGGAAGAATCAATTTACGATTTCGAACAATTGTTACGGTATGAATTTGACAATTCTAGTCAAATCAGCTGGATTGACAGAAATGTAATGTTTAAAATTGTAAAGTCTAGGAGAAGGTTCGAATTAGATAATAGCTAAAGATTGATCCGAGTACCTGTTAAATGATATATTCTTCTGGTATAAGTTCCCGGTCATATAATTGCTGGGAATCATTTTTGGTATATCTAAATTCGAGTGTCACATTGTCATCTGGATTCAAACCGTATTGGGGGATCGATCGAACAAATTATGTCCAACCGCTCAAACTAGCAAATTCGGTGAAATCCGTATTGAATTCATAATATGCATTGAAAATTATTATCAACAACTAACAGTAAATCGATTGTTGATTAATAGAATTACACAATTTCATATCAAACGATTTCACACTGAAGTGGTTTCGAGATCGATCGCGCTATTGAGCGAATCGAGACTATTCATCTACTATCAGTCTCATTCGCTGGTGTCTTATTTTGTTCATGTGGAGGTCTCCTCACAAACATCGGTACAATTAACAATGTTGGAAGAAGAAAAGGGATGATGGTTATAACAAATATAATTACAAAAAATAAGTTTTCGTCTAGATTGCCAAATGATTAAAAATAAACATACCAGACGTTAACAATAATAAGAATATTCCAGTTGTCCTCATAGCAATATTAAGATTATTTTGAGCTGAATGTTT
>JACZSS010000085.1 GCA_022574115.1 Candidatus Heimdallarchaeota archaeon
TTTTGGGCGTTGAACGGTTTACGATTCAAACCATCGAGATTGTCTACTTCCAGGTCTCCGTAGTTAAAGAAGACGACATGAGTGGTATCTTGCCCGGTAACGCTTTTACAGACGGAGCAGTGGCAAGTGTGGACGTCGATCGGGTCGTTATCGGAATGAGTGTGAACGTGATCGCACCCGCCGGAATATTTATGAGACATGGCTTATTACCTCTTATAGTTCGAATTAGATACCAAATGACACCAACCCATTAAGTATAGTAGCGAATGGCTGTAACTGCAGTGGCAAATTCCAGATTACTATTGGCGGGAGAAAAAAGAATGAAAAATAAATTGTTATTAACAGCGCTGGGCGTCATGTTTCTATCTGCACCGGTTTTGGCGGAAGATTCAGCAAGTGTCACAATGGACATCAAGATGGGTGCTGCGATGGGTACTACAAGCGAAGGTGATCATAAGGGCAAGAAAATGCGTATGATGGAGAAAATGGATACGGATGCAGACGGTATGATCAGTAAAGATGAATTTATGGCCATGCATGCGAAAAAATTTGCGGAAATGGATGCGGACAGTGATGGTATGTTAAGCATGGATGAAATGAAATCCCATCACAAAGCCATGAAAGAAAAACGCATGGAACGCCGTGAGAAAATGGAAGAGAAAAAAGGAGTACCGGCTGTCGGCGAGCCGTTAGTATTCGGTATTTCTGAAGTATCACTTTCACGAAAAAGCTTTCTCTCTGCCGCGTCATTCCAACACACCACGAAAATACTCATTAATGCCGCAATTCGTGGCAGCGAAGACCAACTTATAGGACTGAAAGAAAATGTGATTATCGGGCGCCTTATTCCTGCCGGAACTGGATTTCCGGGAAGTCCAAAGGCAGAGATGATAAAGAATGCTATGATTGATTCACCTCCCGATGAAGAAGAGAAGCAAGATACATGAATCATGAATCAGGAAAATTGAAAATTGGTAATTGAAAATTACAAGTACAGAGTGTTCTTTGGTATAGTAGTAACAATAAGGGGTCTACAATAATGTCAAATAGCACAGAACCCCGTACGATTCTGCTTAGGGCAGAACCTACGGGGCAAGCAAATAAAGGAGTAATAATTTTATCATGTCATCTTCTACAGTAGAACAAGTCAAGGAGCGGTTGGGGATTGTTGAGGTTGTGAGCCAAGATGCAAAAATTGCGGATGGTAAAATTGTTGCGTTTAGAGCCAAAGTCAAGTTATCATTCAAATTCGAATGAGATAAAGTGAACTAATCATTAATTTATTTAATATCGAACACTGAAATTATTTCAAGGGATGTAAATGGAAGATAAATTGGAGCAGCTGTCCCCAGATTTAGAATCATTACTGGAGAAAAAATACAAAGTCGTTTACTCAGAACGATTAGACCGAGATGTCTACACTCTGGTTGATTGGGTTGATAAATCCGTTTTCAAACGATACAAAAAATTATTCGGGTATACTGATATTGGATGGACCGTTAAGCATCCAAAAAAACTGGCTCGAGCTCTTCTCACCGACGGTATCTGGAATCTGAGTACATCTGAAGAATAAGACAATAACGTAAAGAAATCATCTAAAAAATACCATGCGAATCCTCCAGATTCTATCGCTATCTTTTTCGTTGAGAGCTAACAATTAAACATCTAGACGATATTATCGAAAAGGGATTTGATAAAATGAAAAATACCTTGAGTAAGGACGATTACGAGCCTAGAGGAAGCTTACTCGTGTTTGCAGATGAGGACGTTGACGGATTGTCCTCCGCTGCAATTGTCGGCCGGCGTTACTCGCTTGAAAATTCGCATTTTATCTATGTCAATGCAAGAAGTTTAGACAAAGCACTCGCAGCCGAATTAGAAGCCAGGCAAAAAGACGATCTCACGCAATTTGACATCTTCATTGTTGATGTGGGAATCAACCAGGCAAATATCGAAGGAATTGAGAAATCAATAGCAGCGTTTGTTAATATAGGTGCTCGCGTACTATACTTTGACAGCCATTCAAATACATACAACGGAAAAAACTTGCTTTTACATTTGACACGAGCAAATGCATATGTCTTCAACGGCAAAATAGGTGTCGCAGCTGCCAGTATCGTACAGGATTTTCTTGGAAGTGATGAATCAAAACGGTTGAGATTGCTTGGTGCGTTATCAGATCGAGAAATCCACATCACGAAAAAGTATAAAAACGAAAAAAATGGGTTGAGAAACCTCCAAGCAGCGGTCGCATGGGGAGCTTACCAAGATCCTTCGTTTTTAGATAAAGTTACTCGGAGATTAATTCGACATCCAAACATTGATTTAGAAGAAGACCGTGATATCATTGAATATGCGATAAAAGCCAACAATCATCGGGATAAATTGCTTAAGCATGTTCATCGACGAGGACACGTTTTGCAAATTTCGGAAACACCTCGTATTATCAGTGTTACAGTACTGGATCGAATTGATTTTGGAAAGGCTCGAGGAACAATTGCGGGTAGATTGGCAGGAGAATGGGGTGCAGCAATTATACTGATTACCCTTTCTGTTAGTTCTAAGAATTCATATGCAGTAACTATCAGGAACTCGTATATTCACAAATTAGATCTAGAAGTGGTGGGTCAGTTGGCCAATGCAGAAAACTCCGGAGGATCAAAAGGTGCATATAGATTGACCATCCCGGAAGGAGAGTTGATAACTTTTCTATCCAAAGTTCAGGCTTGGAGCAGATCGGTTTCTCCTCCTTGGGTATCTAAGATGACTCCGACATATTCTAAACCTGCTAAACATAAATCAGCTAAGCCAAAGAAGAAAAACTCGAACGGACCAAAGACAGTTGAGAAGGTCAAGGAACAAAAAGAGATCAAGCCTGAAAAACATATCAAGCCTCGTGATTTTAAAGAAATCGAGATGGGTTTCGATGATGAAGAATTAGATTCACTTGTCGATCTGAGCGATTTGGATTAGGATTGGTAAGAAAGATTAACTAAATACCCATCAAGTGTAAATGGAAATTCCTGAAATGCTTGTCGAGGAACATCTAAAACTTGATTACGAAAGACTTTGATTTGATCAATTAAATCACTACTTTTACCCACAGACAAGACTACGTCCAATAATTTTAACAATCTGTCTCTAAGAAGCTTGAGATACTCGTCCACAAATTCTGCATCAGTGATAATAAAAATCTCGCTCAGAATAAAGATGCTAATCATGACCATGGATGTTACATCTTTTGCTTTTACCGCGGACCTCTTTGCTTCTGTCAAAACCTTATCAATCAGGATAAACAGTAATTCTTTTTCGTCTAGATTGTGATAAATGACAGACCCAATCATCAATCCATCTACGAGACCAAAATTGTAATCCTGAGTGATAATTGCATCCATCAAAATATCAATCGAACTCAGCAAAGTGATTTTTTCAACATATGAGTAGGGTATATCAGCTTCTTTTCCCACTTTTAGGATAAACGAAATCTCTTTTGCTACTAATTGACCTCGTCGTAAGAATAATGTTGGCTTCTTACTAGTGACCATCTGTCGTAAATTAGTCGAAATCAGCATATTAGCAAGCTTCATGGGCAAATCAAGGTTTGTACTCTGAAATGTTGAATTGATTTTTCTGAAAGTACTAATCAACTCAAAATAGATCTTGTTGTTCATGGTGTTCTTAAACGTCTCAAGATTGGATGAAAAGCTATCAACCAGGATAGTGGAAAATTCTTCAATGGATTCAGGAGCATTTTCATGCGAAAATACTATAGCTTTGAGGAGAAAATCACTTAGCAACTCATCATTGCCCTTCGAAATCAGCTCAGAAATCCCATCCCTAAAGTTTTTAATAATCTCAACAGCATTCACTTCCTCACCTTCTCTACTGGTCGACAGCTCAAGAAGTCTATTCCGCTTGCTAAAGATTTGTTCCGCTGAAATGAAATCCGGTTCATACTCAACTAATTCCAGTTCTGTAGTAATAAAGTCAAATTCCTCCTCCAGACTTAATTCAAATGAAAAGACCTTAGAAAAAAGGTTGTTAGCTTCAGACAACGCACCTTTTTCTAGTAATGCTTTGACTGAATCAATCAGATTTTGTGTCCAGGGTAGATCTTGAGTACGATTTAAGGTCATCTCTGCTTCGACAAATTTAGCAAAAGCATCAAATGATCCTGTTCGCAAACTTATTTTCTTGGCTTGTTCCATGAAACCAAGAATAACTTCACCATCTGTTTCTAGATTTGCCATCGTCAGAGCTTCGGAATAAAGTGTTACACCAATGTCGTTTTTCTTGAGGCGAGTGGTTGAACTGTCAATTCGATTTTTCCCAGCTTCACTAAATAGACGAACTAAGATCGGTTGAGAAACTGATTCATCATTTAAAAGTAGTGTAAATCGTTTGCGAGCCTCATTTATGAATTCCCAAAAATTACTATTGGAGGAGGAAAATATAATGGAGCGGGTGATTAAGGTAATAAGTTCACGGCCATACGATTTCGTAGGATCAACATTATTGTAAATGGAACGAAGAAGATTACTAGTTTGCTCATAGTTGTCGACATCGCGTTCCGAAATTAGAATGTTGAATTTTATCAGTTGAGTTTGAATTAGAAGTTGTAAATATTTTATATTTGTTGCTAGGAACGTTTCGAGCATACTCAACAACGGAATTCTATCTTTTATACTTAGGTGGATGATACTTCTTGTAAGCCAATTTAGAAAGTCTGCTAACACATAGAGTTTTTCCCGTTCTAAACATCTATTGACAAAACCTTCCATATGATTTAGAAATATCTCCCCAATCGGCAAATTGTCAATTGCCTCTGCCAAAACTGGAATAAGTAGAGCCGTAAACTCTTTTTCATCCAATTCTTCCAGATCAAGAGCCCAGTTAATAGCCTCAAAGGTATCATCGGCTCGCATCTCTTTTTCAGTTAAACGTGTAATCGCCTCAAATCTTAATTCAACGGCATGTAGAACTTCACCTGCAACAATGGATGTTTCCACTAAACACAATAACCCGTCCCAACTTTCCTTGAGGATCTTCTCCGATGATTGTACAATTTTGGCAAGGATTTCTTGATTTTCTCGATTATCAGACAATATTCCAGTGACACTCTGAATATATCCAACTAAATGGTCATTACCCCACGTCTTTGATCTTTCCGTAACTTCCAGAAAAATTTCTTCTCGGTGTGATGGATCGTCAAGTGCAAAAGCTATTTGCAGGGCAGTTCCTTCAGCTAATTTTGCAAGATCTATGAAATCAGACTTGTATACCTTTTCAGCAACCTGAAGAAGGATTTTGCTTAGGTGATAAGAGGGTGCAATTAATGCACTATTGGATAATGCTATGTTGGCAAATCGGATAGTCATGTCTGCATCCAAGATTAGAAGCTTGTCAATATATTTGTAAATTAACTTTAACGATTCAAAAGGATCATTATCTTCACGGGTCAGGCTAGTAATTAATATCAAACTAGTACGGATTGCCTTGTAGCGGTCCTCGTGTTTAACATTAATCAAATTAGTTACTGCGCGGTAGATTAAATTCCAAAATCCCTCAATTGGATCTCCTGCTAAGCTGAGAAATAATTCTTCATAATCTATTGGATCGGTTATTCCTCCACCAATAAACTCGATAGTAAGTAATTCATCTTTAAAAGTTCCCTGATCAATAAGAAAAGGTGTCCAGGGGAATAACTCAATAAACTGGCATAAATTCTCAACAAAATCATTCTCTGATTTTACCGATAATTCAACAGTGCCAGCCTCAAGTGATGCTTTTAACCAACCAGGATTGATCAATTTATCCGACGATCTTTCCACATCTTCAAATGATGGATTGACGTAATCATTGAAGAATTCGTTTGTATTGTCTGATTTCAAGGTTGAGTAAAAATACAGATGTTGAGCCCATCTTGAGAGTGGAATATCAATTCCTTCTTCTCCAAAAAGGCTTAGAATTAAACAGATCCCTGCAGCAAAATCCGCGTCCCATCTCAGAAACAACAAAACACCATCCTGATTAATTAACCTGGAATAGCTCTGTGTTAGATCTTTTTCACGAGCCTCATTGATATAGATTAGTACCTTTGATTCAATTTCATCACCTGGGTGACGACCATCCCATGCACAGTCCAAATATGGTTCTGGTTTATCCCCGCTCGCTATATCGACTTCGGGAGTTATTAATTTAATAAATGCTCTCACTACCATAAAAATCACCTAGTGTTGGAGAGTTGCGCTGAAATAATACATTTCTTCCGTCAAGTTTGATAATTCATGCTTTACCCAAAGAGAAAAATCATGGACACTGATGAGAGAGCTGGGAAGCGATCGTAGTCGTGTTTGATTGATACTTGCAAGTTGAATTTCATTAAATCTCGTGGCTTGCTGAAGTAATTGTTTGCCAATATATCGTGCAGAATCTGATATTTCGGGATCAGCCACCATAGATTCTAGTCGCATTACTTGGATGTCAAATTGTTTAACTATCTTACCTAGTTGTAATTCAATCTTTTTTCGTGGCTCCTTAGGTTGTGTCGGTTTGCTACTGAAGATGCTTTTCACCTTCACAACCATTTGATTCCACACACTCGATTTTATCAGGCATCTTTCATAAATAATTTCAAAAGGAAAAGTGAAAAAGTGATGATCAGCTGAAAATTGACTATTTCTAGGTTTTCATTACATCCATAACACCAGTTTTTCTTGTAATCAAGGGAAGAAATAGACCTTGAATAATCGCGCTGATCAAAATTAGGTTCAATGAGCCATAGAGTATAACTTCTGCAAGTCGCCGATCAATTGGTACTAGTCTTATATAAGCAAGCAGTGCTAACACTCCCGTCGTAATTCCCTTGAATCCCGCTGAAGCGACGAAAAATCGTTCCTTTATTGAAAGAGGAGTTTTTTCAGATGACATAAATTGCAGCGGATATGTGGCAACGTAAACGGAAATGATCCTTGAAATAATTACCACGACGCTGAACAAGATCCCTAGTGCAGCATATTTACGAAAATCTTCCGTATTAAATAAAATACCAAGAGTTACAAATGCGAGGATTTCAATCGAGAAAATTAAATTTCCCCAAAATTGGATCATAGACCGTTCATTGTAATCTTTTTTCATGTTAATCAAATCAGGATTCTTGATTAGTACACCTGCGGTCAAAGCAGCCAAGGCTGCAGATACTTCAAATATCGGCGCCAGAATAAAAATCTGTAATACCGCTACAATTGAAACATAATAGTACTCTGTGTCAGTATGTACTTTCGTCGTCAAAAATAAAGTACTTACTGCGACTACTATTGCAAGAAGGAGACCACCAAAAATCTGCCTGAATAGTGCAAAAAGGACTCCAATCTCCAGATTGATACTAGTATTACCGTCGGCAACCTGAGGTAAAAAGAGAATAATTACCAGCAAAATTGCCATTACATCATTAAATGCACTTTCACCACCGAGAATGACCTCAAATTTTTTCTTTACATTTAACCCAGATCGTTTTAGCGCGCTAAAGGTTGCTGCGGGATCCGTAGGTGCGACTATGGCAGCAACCAACAGCAGTCCCAAACCGACAATTTCTCTGTCAAGAGCAATTTGTGTAATAGTGGTCAAAATTAACGAAACCAGCAAAACCGTAATTATTGTACCAAACACGGCAAGAATTATTATTATCTTAAAATATTTTTTCAATTGATTCAGGTTGAGGTGCATGCCTTCGTTGTATAAAATTATTACCAGAGCCAACTCAGTAATTACCAGACCTATTTCTTGAGTACTCTCGTTGGTAAAGTCTACAAGGGTCGATGAATCTAAGATCGCTAGTATCATACCAAAAATTATCATGGGAATCATTTTTGGCAATCCATGTCTCTCTGCCCACTTACCTGCAAATATGCCGCCAAATAGGATTATTGCCAAGGTATTTACTACAAGATTTGCGTCGCTGGTCACTTAATGACTACTTCAGGTAGTAAATAAGTGATTAATTGTCACTACGTACATGAAACTCCCACTATACTAATTTTTTCTGCAATTTTCATTTAAAGCCTGAGTTCGATCTTGTCGGTTATGCGGAGAGAATATCTAGATTGATTTATTAGGGTGGTACAACTGTTACTATATTATGAAAGCCTTGTCAGTTTCTGCGTTTGCCAATTCTTTAGAGAAACTGTATCCCGTAAGGCTCCTCGTGAATAACAAAGTCAACAGAATCCAGCTGTATTTGATCGAAATCGATGTTAATCACAGAAATCAAGGACACGGAACCCAAA
>JACZSS010000707.1 GCA_022574115.1 Candidatus Heimdallarchaeota archaeon
TCTTAGTAAATGTTTACGTTCCTAATTCAGGGAGAGGATTACTAAGATTAGATTACCGCCAGAAGTGGGATCAAGATTTTCTAGCTTACTTAAAAAATTTGGAGAAAAGTAAACCAGTTGTTCTTTGTGGAGATCTTAACGTTGCTCACACAGAAATCGATTTGGCTAACCCCAAAAGTAATTATAACAAAACGGCAGGATATACACAAGTAGAGATCGACGGATTTAGTAATTTTTTAAATGCAGGTTTTATGTTTAAGGTTTGACTAAAATTTTACGCTTCTGCATCGATTCCCACGCCGCTCATCTCTAATTGGATTTCTTGAAATTCAACATCAATTGCCTCCAAAGAAGCTGTTATCGTATCGACATGGGTTGTAAAATTGGTGAAGTCCAACAGTCCAGCTTCGACCTCTAATGCGGTAGTTTCGGTGTCAATTATGAAAATTTGAGTTTGAATTTCATCAATATTATCACCGATTGCCAATAACGAATCTGCCGTGGATTGAAGCTGAGGCATATCTTCGACCATTGAAAAACTCGTAGCTGCAAGAACTATCTCGTCATCAGCCAATTGAAGTTCTATCTTAACTATGTCTAGAGATGTACCCATATTTCCAAGGTTAGCTTCAACAAGGATTACGTTGTCTAGTGGACTTCCCAAGGCGGTAATTTCACTAAAATTACCTTGCATAAGATCGACTTCATGGCTCACAGTACTAAGCGATTTAGAAGCCCTCAATAGATAGTTGAAACCGGTTGCAATATGTTTAAAGTTTCGACCATTTTTAGCTAGCCCGAAGACTTCGAACTGTGTAACAAAATCATTTGCCGCACTCTCCATCAAGCCATAGTCGCCTTTAGCTGCATTCGTGGCCATTTGATCCACAAGCGCATCGGTTGTGATACCTTCAGTCTCCATGCTGGTTGCCAACTCAATGATTCCACCAGGTTGTTTTTCGAAATTATCAATCATTTGATCAAACTGACTCTGGGTTAAATTTTCAAATCCCAGCTCACCTAAAGGTGTAAGTGTGGTATTCATAAGGGTCAACGCAGGACCTGCTACTAAGCCGAATCCACCTATTGCAATAGCAACATCACCTGCGTCGTCTACAAAATTGAATACTCCTTGGATTTGACTTTTCAGGTCAATCAAGGTTTCATCCGTACCGACATCCGTCTGATTAAAGTCAGTAAACGCTGGATGGGCGAAGCTATCATCAACTAATGTAAGGTGAGTAATAATTTGAGCAAAATTAACATCAGTTCCTTCAAAACTAGAAGTCCCGCCAATCTTCTCACCCACAATTGAAAGTTCAAGTGCTCCTCGGATGAGATGGATTAATGGGGCCTCTACATCGACTGAATCTCCTAAAGTTGGTTGAACGGTTGAGCTATTCACAGGAGTAATTAAGACATCAAACACATCTAGGGCAGCACCGATTAGAGTTACCCCTCCATCAATGAGACTTGCTTCGGGGGGTACAGCTCCTTCTCGGCCTAGATTAGCTAGGGCAAGGTTCAATGCATCTTCGTCAAACTCACTTATGTTTATAAGAACTTCATCAATAAACACTATGGCTTCCTTTAGATCTATAAAGGCGAGTTTCATCTTGGCGATGCCCGCTTCAAATTCCGCTTCATCTGCGGAATCAAGCTGAGATAATGATAATGTAGCACCAGCAGAATTCAGGACAGCCATTGATTGCCCAATACCATCACCCAATTGACTAACGCCAAGGAACAATGGAGAAATTGCTTGTACCATACCAACTGCTGAGTTGATTAATACAAGCAGATTATCGACGACCACTTTATAATCAGGTCCCGCTGTTCCTAGTAAATTAAATACTTGTAAAGCTTCTAGACCAGCTAATACATCATCACCTTCGGCAAACCATTTTTGCGCCTCGTCGAAAAATGCAGTTGCATTATCGATATCCGTATCTAACTCTTGGATCCCCGCCTGCAAATTAATTGCACCAGCGCCCATAACCAAACCAAATTGAGTTAGACCAGAGCCAACAACTAGAAAGTACGGTAAAA
>JACZSS010000086.1 GCA_022574115.1 Candidatus Heimdallarchaeota archaeon
ATGCTGACTGTGCAGCCAATTCTTCTAACGAAGTAATCCCAAGAGATTTCCATGCCTTTAGTTTTTGTTTAGCATGTGTATCAGTCATCAAATCGGCTGATAATTTTGTTTTATCTGACTTTAGACTTGCAATAAAAATGGAAAATAAGGTTCTCTGGAGCTCTCCAATTTCAACGAGGCCCTCATCTTGTGCAAAAGCGAGATCCTTTAGGGTGTCAATTTTTCGTCGTTTAAACGCATTGCGTAAATAACCGTCAATCCATTTTTGCCCTGCTATTGAGATTTTGATCTCTCCAAGTTCTGGTGAAATTGCAACAATATTGGCTAAATTTGCTTTGAATATTGGAATGATTATTGGGGCTAGATTTTTTTCGTTTAACGAGGCACTCGGGTGAGTTGTCTCGAACAGAAACTGGATTTTTTCCGTAACTTTCTTTTTTGAAATGAGATCATTCTCTAAAAAGAGCTCTAACGGCGGAAGTAGACTCAAAACGTCCAGTTCAAACTTTTCGTTGACTACGAGAGGTATCTCAATCGAGTGAGTTTCCATAGGTGAATCAGGTTTTTCAGTGATTTTCTCCTCGGTTCCGAATACTGCCTCCAGTGTATTCATCGCTTCAAGCAACTGAGTTTTCTCTTGGCTCTGGTGATCAGAATCGCCGAATATACCAGAATCAAGGATTCCAGACAGTTCCACTGCCATATCTACTTCCATTGGTTGGTTGAAATATTTGCGTATTATTTGGTATCTTTCTTGCTCAACAAGCTTTTCTGCCATGTCTTGGACTTTGACTATTGCTTCAGGTTGAGATAGTAAATAATCATAATAATTACGGATCCACCGTCTTTGAAGCGATTTCCCGGTTCTATTATAATTGATTTCTTTTTGGAGTTTATCTTTGTGGTGGAAACGTTTTTCAACTTCTGGATCCATGATTCTGGTAACATCAATAATTGGAACATCGTAATTCTTATCCAATTCAATTATTGTTCGTCGCTTGATATTGTCGACTTCTCTAACAGTTTTATCAAGAGTCTGAGCTAATTTTTCATTTCTAGTTCTGAGAAAAGTCGCTAACTCATGAATGTTTTGTTCTTGGAGTTTTTTTTGCGTATCATCAGAGCACCATATCGCTGATCCAAATATCCGTTCACCCCTCGGAAATACTGACGTGTCAATTCTGGGTTGCCCAGACGACAATGAAGTGATAATTCGAGCCGAGCTAACACCTGTAGTTGGGTTCCAAAGGTTTTCTTTTTCTAAAATATCCAATAAATTGTTGACTGTCTTGGGGGCATATAGTTCAAATCGTGATTTCCTCTGCCGCTCTCTTTGTCGTCTTCTCCTTCTCCCTAGAAACGTTTTCAGCTTTCTTCCAAGCTGCATCAAAGTGAGTTTAACTTCTGCACCGATTTCTTCAACCTTGTCAATGTATTCTTTTGAAGTCTCTGGAAAAGGAATCTTAGTTGATACGAGGGAGACTGCAATTGATAATGGTTCAGTACCACGGGTCAAGCCGTAATCTGACCATTTCATTGAATTGACAATATTTGAGATTAAATCGGATCCTGCGCCAAATATTAACGGTATTCGATTTGCAAATCGGTAGATTACTCTGTTATCAACTACGGTAACCCCTTTGGAAGCAGTAGCGGCCCCAACTCCACCTCCATACCCAATGGCTGCTTCAATAATAAATGGATGCCCTTCATAAGCGCGAGGTGGTCTCGTTATTGCCTCAACAAATTCGGGAGAGAGTTCTTTTTCCAAACCTCTTCTTAATCTGTGAGACCCCAGGGGAGACAAAGCATCTCCTTCTGGATCATCAAATTTGAAAACACGATCTCTTTTTCTCTTAATTGTTTTTGATTCTTTTAATGCCCGATTGAATCCATCGTGAACAATTCGTCTGATTTCTTGACTGGTTAAGTCTTGAGGTGATTTGTTCCGATCGACTTCGACTTCTTTAAAAAAATCAATGGCTGCAATTTCGGTTACGCCCATAAAATTATTGACTAAGAATTCTGTTACGGTGTCTTCTGTGGAGTATGACATTTCTCGACGAAATGTGGATATATCCGTGCCCCAAGGATGGACCTTGACTACTACTGGGGGTTTAGGTAAATCATCCACGACCCTTTGGAAAAAGTACTCATCAGATACTTCTGCAGGATCGTCGGAAGGTAGCGATACCCTAATATCCGCATAGGGTGTAATAATGGCAAGTTGTTTAAAATATTCCCGAACATACAACTTTGCTAAGTTCCAAGAACCGGTAAATGAAACCTTGATTTCAGTTCCGTAATCTCCGAAGTATTCTGCATCGCCCGGCATAAAACGTTCATCAGAATTGATAATTGGTTCATTTTTTTCTAAGTTTATGAATAGTTTAACTCGGTATGTAACATCTTCATTCAATGGTCGAGTGGTGATTTGGATTGGTAAATCTAAGGTTGACATAGCATAGAGCAATACCATTTTACTTCCCAAACCGAATCGTCCACGCGTTTGCTGAGCTCCATATTTTGTTCCTGCTAGCACCGTTCCAAATAATTGAGGAATTAATTCCCTTGGAACCCCTATTCCATTATCCTTACATGAAAGCTCAAGAAAATCGAGACGGGTGTTTTTGTCCTTCCTTACACTGGATCCCATAAGTACCTTGAGTTCCTTCTTATCTAGTTTTCGAAGCTTGATTTGTATATTTGGAGTCACCGATCTATTTTCAGATGCATCTAAACTATTTTCAACTAATTCCCGAACTGATGTAAAGACGGCCCTCATGGAGTTTCCAAATCCGGCTATAGATTTATTTTCATTAAAAAAGACGGCTGCAGAGGCGGTTCTAGCTTTTGACTCTTTCTTTTTGCTTTTCTTGCCCTTTGGAGGTTTCTCCTCTATTTTGTCAGGTAAATTATCTATAACTATACCTTCATCTTCCAGATCAAGTTCTGATTGCTTTTCAGAATCATCCATTTTGTAAGCACCCGCAAGCTCAAAACCTATTCTAAATAAAACTAGGTATCAGATTACAATGCAAGTATTATCCTTCGTCTTAATTAACATAATGATCAACTTAGATTTTTTTTCTTCATAGTTTTTTTATTGCTCCTGATTTAAATTTTAATAATTTAAGCAACTTAGTGAATTTTGATAGTTAGACTGCGATTATCATTTTCACAAATCAAGACATTATGCAAAATATTTTCAAGACTTTGAGCTATTTATTTAAAATAATCGGGATACTTTTTGTCTAGCAGGGACGAGGGTTGCAAGATTGTTTTTGTAATACTCGATCCGCTCCATGGTCAAATCATATATTTCTTGACTTGAAAGTTCGATTTGAGCCACATTATCATCCATTGCTGCCTGAGCAACGGCCGCTGCCTCGGTTGCCATAAGTTTAGGATCTGTGGGAGTTGTAATTATTTTATCTGCTGCTAATTCATCTTCAGGTGTCATTGAGGCAATCGCATGAGCTGCTGCTACTTTCATCTTTTCCGTTACTCTTTTCGCTCTTACGTCTAGAACACCTCTAAAGATCCCTGGGAACCCAAGTACGTTGTTAATCTGATTTGGAAAATCGCTTCTACCCGTCCCGACAATCTTAGCCCCAGCTTCAAACGCATCATTTGGCATGATTTCGGGCATTGGATTTGCGATTGGAAAAACAATCGCATCATCTGACATCGACCTTATCATACTTTTAGTAAATGCTCCTGGTGTTGATGCTCCAATGAGAACATCTGCTCCTACAACCACCTCGGACAATTCTAAAGCATCTTTCTTGGGATTTAGTCGCTCGGCTAGTTCTGCCTTATACATATCCATGGCTTCTCTCCCAGAGTAAAGGGTCCCATTCCTATCAATAGTATACATGTTTGAGGCTTTAACTCCTGCATCCAGCAACATATGGGAAATTGCAGTTCCGGAGGCTCCTGAACCATTCATCACCACTTTAACTTGACTAATTGACTTACCAACAAATTTCAAGGCGTTGATAACTCCAGCAAGCGTCACAATCGCCGTTCCCCACTGATCATCATGAAATACTGGAATATCAAGCATTTTGTCTAGTGTACGCTCTATGTAGAAACAGTCTGGTTTCTTGATATCTTCAAGATTTATCCCAGCAAAATTTTGAGAGAGCACTCGAACTGACTCGATTAACTTGTCTGGATCGTGTTCATCAATAATTAAAGGGTAAGCGTCAACATTTGCTAATGCCTTGAATAATATCGATTTGCCTTCCATAACAGGATATCCTGCAATGCCTATATCACCTAATCCGAGAATTCGCGTACCGTTTGAGATGACAGCAATGGTGTTTCCAATATTTGTGACATTGAATAGATCGGTACGATTTTTCTGAATTGCTTTACAGGCTACGGCAACCCCTGGTGAGTACGCTAGTGTCAGGTCTCTAGCATTGGTAACTGGAGTTTTAGCTACAATCTCGATTTTACCGTGTCCTGGATAATTATTCATGTGATAATCCATCACATCTTGATCTGTATAAACAACACTCGGATCTCCATATTGTTTTCCATCTTCTGTCATCTCAAAGGTTTTACTCATAATATATCTAAAAAGAATCCTATAATGTTCAAAATATTCGGAGTTTGATGACAATATAACGGGGAAACAAGGACGGTTATTTCTTTTTGATTCATATTAGAGTTTTTCTTGACTTTTGGGTGATTTATTTCTTGCTCCCTCAAACCGAACATATTTAATTTGATAGTAACAACCAATATTTAGACAGGACTGAATTCACAATTCGGTAATATCTGTGGTCGGGGGTATTTTCCCTTAACGGGTGTGGAAGTTATTCATTTAAGGCTTCCACACATACCTCTATTCGTATGGTTCAATCGATTAAATTTAGTATAACCTAATAAAATTGAAGTCGTGGCATCCTACTTTCAAGTTCAAATCAGAAGAATAGTATCAATCTTACTTTTTCTTGTTTACGATCTCCTCCAAATTTATTTCGTTAGTCATTTGGTGGTCAAAAAAAGCGACAACTTCATAGGATATGATTTTAATTGGAGCCCTGAATTGACTCTCACGACTACTTCGGTTGCATTCTTGATTATCATGCCATTTTTCCTCTCTTACATGACTGCAGTCTCTAATTCTACATCTGGGGACGGATTTGTTCAGGTTTTAGGTCCAAATTCGTTGTATAAGAGGGTAAAAGATGAATTTGACTTAAAGAATGGAGGCAAAAAAGAATTTACAGTTGAAAATGCTGAATTCATTCTTGAAGCAATGGCTGTAGGAGAACCAAGGGGATCGTTAGATAATCTGAAAACTCTGTTGAAAATCGCAATGGAAGCTCGGATGTTGATCGATAAATCAGGAGTTAAATCCGTCAGGAGGGTGTATATAAATGATTTGAATATTCCTAATGCGTTTACTCTTCGTGTCATTCCACTTCCTTACCTCGGGCAAGACTGGATTATTATCAATAGTAATGTGTTGGATATTCTTGAAATTGAAGAAATTCACGCAATTGTCGCCCACGAGATTGGGCACGCTGCTCGATATGACTCCTGGATAAATTCTTTCCTAGCATCTCCTAGATTGATTATAATTTTTGGATGGTCGATAATTTTTGCTCGGATGCTTGGCATAATGCTTCAGAACAACTTCAATGGGTTTGCAATAAATAGGATCATTGCTTTATTTGCTTTATTTGCTATAATTCGCTTCTTTCTTATTTTTGCGCAATTCCTCACTTATTACACCAATCGTCAAGCAGAATTATTGTCAGATAACTACGCTGGTAAGTTAGTTGGAAGTGAAATACTGGTCAATGCCTTGATTAAAATTGGCCAAAGAGGTGAAGTCATCAATGCAATTAAACTAGAAATTGAATGGCTTCAATCCAAAAAAAGAGATTTGGACGTTAATCTGATGATTATGAATGCGTTGACAACGCTTAATCCTGAAGAACGGTCTCTGTTAAAAGCAAGAGAATACGCATTAAAATTATATATTACTGGGACCTTGTCCGAGATGTTTAACAGATTTAAAATATCGATTCCAAGAGAAAATTTCCAAAAGATGGTTAAAGATGCCACTAGCAATTTATTGGAAGAAAGAGGAGATTTGGTTAATCAAGAAAGAGTTATGTTGAGACTGGGTGAGCAGCGTAAACAAGTGTTCACGACTAATTTAGCGGAGTTTGATCTAGACAATAATAAACGTCTTGACAAGATCGAAATAAAAGCTCTGGTAGAGAAAATCAAGCTGGATGATAAAAGCATCTTTGAATTCGAAGCGTTAGAAAAACTTGGATTAGTACCCGAGACCAAAAGTCATCCAAAAGTAAGTGAAAGAATTATTTTTCTGTACGACTCGGTAATTGCAAAAGAAAAAACCAAATGAGCAAAATTATTGCCCATCGTGGATTTGTCGAAAATGGTTTAGTTGAAAACACGTTACCTGCTTTTACCAATGCTATCAGGAAAAATGCCGACATGTTGGAATTAGATGTCCATCTGCTTAAGGACAATAATTTTTTTGTTTATCACGATAATCAATTTTTCGGAAAGAAAATCAACAATTCTACGTCCGTTGAGATTTTGTCTACAGCAAAGAAACAGAGCTATCCGACGACATTTTTAATCGATATATTGGAGGAGCTGACCACGGTTCCAATTATTATTGAGCTAAAATCAAAATCTGAAGAGGCTGGGCGAGAAGTAGTCAAACTGTTGGAAAGGACTGGACGAGATCTTGATTGCTTTGTAGCTTCTTTTCACGAAAAATCGCTACGAGGTGCTCGTTTGCAATCTTCAGATATTCATTTAGTTTGGAATGAATACAAGCCGGTTCGGCAATTATGGCGAGAGATCCACGGAAAGCTAGGTCTCACTTATCTTAGTCTGTATTATCGTTTTGTTAATCCAAGAGTTATCGATAGGGCCATGCAATACGATTTGAAGGTTTTTGCATGGACGATAAATTCAATAAAATTATTGACTCATGTATATGCATACCATCACAAGTATTCGATCGACTCCAACGCTTCTTGCGGTCGCATGAGATTGAGGAGCGCGGCGCCCGGCAGCATGTACCGAGGACGCGTTGTTGGTCTCCTCCAACACGATCAACATCGCGTCGCGGGCGGATGGGCGTAAAGGCGAGGTCGCGTTGTGGTCGAGATAGATCATTCCAACAAATCCGGGTTACCTATCCATATGACCTATGCAGCGGCGCGGGGGCCTGCGGCCTTGCACGTTTTCCGACGCGGGCATGGTCTCGGACGCGGCGCTCGACGACATCGGCAAGCGTCACCGACGAAAGAAATTGTTCGATCCGAGCGCCCAATTCGTCCCATAGATCGTGGGTCAGGCATCGTCCGCTTTTACTCATGCAACCGGCTCCATCCGCGGCGTGGCAACGTGTGGCTTTAAGCGGTTCGTCAACCGCGAGAACGATCTCGGCGATGCTCACTTCCTCCGCTGGCTTGACGAGCCGGTAACCTCCCCCTGGTCCGCGCACGCCGGACACGAGAACGGAACGGCGAAGCTTGGCAAACAGTTGCTCCAAATAGGCAAGGGATATCTCCTGGCGCGTGGCGATCGCCGCCAGGCATTCCGTTCTACCTGCTTCGCAGTGCTCTCCCCCGGAGTGATGAGCGAGATCGGCCATGGCCATGACCGCGTAGCGTCCACGCGAGCTGAGTTTCACCTTCGTCTCCCCACGTTTTTTGGCAAGGCCACTACACTTCTCTCGCCACGCCAACCCGCCGATGTAGTAAGAAGCAGGAATTCGCAACATTCCGCCGCGCCGGTCATCCGCGCTCTTCCAACGGAACCGACGCAGCCTTTGATCATTTATAGCATTGTCGCGGCAAACGTTCACGTCCTTAAGTAGTGCCAATAGGCAACGTCCTTACAGAAAAAGCGTAGGGTTTTTCCGGTAATCTGTTGCGAATTGGACTGACCTAACTAGAGGCTCGCTTTGCGCATGTAGGTCTTCCAAAATTCCTCGATAGCTTCTCTTCTACGCCTCGCTGACGCTCTCGACGGCGAGGAGGCTGGGGCTGGCCTGACGGATTTTTTGTACCAGCGCAGTAGCGAGATTATTGCAGCGGGCCCCATCTAAGCGGTGCGCCCAATGTCCGCTTTGGGTCAAAAGCGGACATCTGAGGGTCCTAGCGCCATGTCCGCTTTACCCCCAAAAGCGGACATTGGAGGCACTGACTTGCCGTTGGCCCCAGTGTG
>JACZSS010000708.1 GCA_022574115.1 Candidatus Heimdallarchaeota archaeon
TGCTTGATGACTGCGATATCTCCCAATGTAGTTCCTTTCGATTGAACTTTATTATCAAAATCAAGCTCACTCTCAACACTTACAAAAAGTTCAATTCCCAGTTCTCTCTCAAGTTTTCTAACGGCGAGGTCTGTTGGAGGTATTTTTTCAATTTCAATTGAGCGAATAAAAGGTTCTGTCAAACCGGTCATTGACGCAAGTTTTTCCTGAGTCAATTTTTTCTTCATTCTTGCTGTTTTAATTTCTTGTCCGTACCCTTGAACTAATTCTTTTTCCACTTCATTTTCTCTGCGTTGTATTCGGCGTGGAGATCTAGTCTGTCTCAAAGGAGAAGGTTTTCTGCGAGTAGAACTCGGTACAGGTCGTTTAGATTGCTTAATTCCGGGTTTTATCACAATATTACCAAATGAAGAGCATTTGTGGCAAACGTTAAGCAAAGCACCCTCTACTTTTATTGTAACAGGTGATGTTACTTCGACGCTACACATTTCACAAGTTTCAATAATTTGCTTTCTCACTTGATTTACCTATTGTAAAAGAGATTTTATCCTAAATAAATCATTGGTAGTGATACAAACGGTTTTGAGACTCTTTGATAGCAACCCAATGAATTCTTGAAACTATCTAGATGGATTATTCTATTTCTAATTTGATCCTTAACTGAAGTTACTTTAATACGATATGACTTATCCTGATCGGAGGTCTACTTATGGGACGTTATAAACGGAGTTCGTTGGAACTATTCCATCTCAAGCAACAATTAAGGGACCTAGAGCAATTTTCCAGTACAAACAGTTCCACAAGTCTCGTTTCGCTTTATATTCCCCCTAAGACAAAGTTATCTGACATTACTCAAAAAATCCGCGATGAATTAGGAACAGCAGTCAATATTAAGGATAAGAAAACAGCAAAAGCAGTAAGCGATGCATTGCGACAAATTCTAGCAAGAATGCAATATCTAAAAAATGGTGAAAATGGTCTCGTCATCTTTTCTGGCAACACCTTGGAAACTGGTAAAGAATATTATGCCATTGAACCCCCAGATCCAGTTACAATTAAGGATTATATCTGTGATTCTAAATTTCATATTGAACATTTAAAGGATATGCTGGAACAAAAGGATCAGCTCGGTATTATAGTAATTGATAGAGGAGGAGCAACATTTGCTACCATACGTGGTAGTTACTTAGATATTATCGATGACCAAACTAGCTTTGTTCCCGGAAAACATGGAAGAGGAGGTCAATCAGCCGGCCGAATCGAGCGAGGTATTGAAATTCTGGCTAGGGAATTTTATTCGAAAATGGCACGCAAAGCTAATCAGATCTTTCTTGAGGAACGAGATATATCCGCTTTAGTTGTTGGTGGACCTGCCATGAGTAAAGATGAATTTATAGAGCATCCAACCCTCGATTATCGACTAAAAGAAAAAATCTACAAAGTGTATGATGTCGGCTATACCGGTGAAATCGGAATTAGAGAGCTACTGAGCCGAGCTGATAAAGATTTGCTTGAATATTCGATGATTACAGAACGCAACCTCTTTCAACAATTTCTGAAAGAATTAGCTGAAGAAGAAGGAAAAGCCATTTATGGGAAAAAACCCATTTTAAAAGCATTTGAAGCATCCGCCGTAGATATTCTTCTATTCAGCGAAGCAATCGAATTGATGAATGTCAAGATCAAATGTTCTAATTGTCGAAAAGAATTTGTGGAGACTGCCACACCTATTGACTTTGAGGGGCTAAAAGTGAAAATCAAAAGTACTCCTTGTCCAAAATGTGGAAAAAAAAAATTGGCAGTCAAAGAAAAAAAGCCTCTGATACAACAATTTGAAGAGCTCGCTCTTGAAACTGGAGCTAAGATCGAAGTCATTTCAATGGGTCACGAGGATGGTCAGATGTTGTATAAGACATTTGGGGGATTGGCTGCTATCTTACGTTTTCCGATTGAATGGGAAATTTAGAATAATCCTTCTTGATCCCAACCAGCATATTCTCCAATCCATTCATCAACACGGGTTTGAAAATCATCTAAATTG
>JACZSS010000709.1 GCA_022574115.1 Candidatus Heimdallarchaeota archaeon
AAAATTATTCAATGCGCCTCATGTTAATGTTCAGCCCCATTGCGGTTCTTCAGCTAATATGGGTGTTTATTTTGCTATGTTAAAACCTAAAGATAAACTAATGGGTTTGCATTTATTCCATGGAGGTCATTTAACTCATGGTTTCAAAACTTCTTTTTCAGCTAAATTATTCCATTCTTTTCCTTATGAATTAGATAAGGAAACAGAATTATTAGATTATAATGAAATTTTAAAACAAGCTAAATTTGTAAAACCAAAATTGATAGTTTCTGGAGCAACTGCATACCCAAGACTTATTGATTTTAAACAATTCAAAGAGATTGCTGATGAAGTAGGCGCATTACTAATGGCTGACATTGCACATATTGCAGGTTTAGTCGCCGCTAAAGAACATCCTGATCCTGCTCCGTATTGTGACGTTATCACAACTACAACCCACAAAACTCTGCGAGGACCCAGAGGAGCAATCATCATGGGTAAGACTGAATTCGAACTGCCAATTAACAAAGCAGTATTTCCAGGTATGCAGGGTGGTCCGCTTGATCATGTGGTCGCCGGCAAAGCAATTTGTTTCAAAGAAGCGCTTCAACCAGAATTCAAAGATTATGCACGACAAATCAAAGCCAATGCAAAGGCCTTAGCCAGCAGCTTAATGGACAATGGTTCAAAGCTCATATCCAAGGGTACTGATAATCATTTGATTTTGATTGATATTAGTCCATACGAACTCGGTGGAAAAATTGCTGAACGGGAATTAGACGGAGTTGGCATATTTACGAACAAAAATGTAATACCAAATGAAACACGCTCACCCTTTGATCCATCAGGCATCCGATTGGGAACTGCAGCACTAACGACGAGAGGATTAGGCACTTCTGAAATGAGTGAAATCGGTGAGCTAATTCCGAAAACACTAGGTAATATCGGGAATTTGGACGTTATCGCAAGTGTGAAGTCGTCTGTTGAAGCAATTTGCAGTCAATATCCATTGTATCCGGGTTTCGAACTATTACGAGGATAATTAATTGGTCACTCAAGTTAAGCGGTGATGAAATTAACAATTTCGTTTAGGACTTCCCGATCATGCATTATTTTTCTATGTCCGAGGTCTTCAGTCAACATCAACTTGCAGGTCTCATTACGCGCCTCTTTCATTCGAATTGCATCAGTATGCGGAATCGTCTTGTCGTTTTTATCCTGGATACTGAGTAATTGGATTGATTTTTTTGTTTTAATTGCGGGTAAATCATAATCCTTGAAGTCTCGTCCGAATACTTCAGAGATAGTATCAAAAAATCCCTGTTGCATCTGTGGAGACACATCTAACATCATGAAAAAAGGGGTTACAACTGATGAGTAGTGAGTTGGTGTCCCGATGGTGATCATCTTGATAACTGAGGAACCACGCTCAAGTGACATATACGAAATGCCGCCTCCAAATGAGTGTCCGATCAATGTTGTAATACTTGGATATTTCTCTAATAGATCATATACTATTTTGGAGGATAGGATCGCATCGTTGAGTTTACCTGATGACTTGCCATGAGCGGGAAGATCAAATGCAATAAATCCAATATTGTTTTTTCGCAACTCCTCCATAAGTGTTTGTAGTCTAACCATCGAGCTCTCCCATCCGTACGTCAACAGTGCAGTAGGAGTTCCCTCTTTGTAAACGAATATTTCATGGTCCTGAAGTTGATGGAATAAGGTCTCTCCGTTCTCAAATAAATTCAATTCATGATATCGCGCTACGATGCTTTTTTGATCAATACGTGGGGTCATGAAGAGGTTTACGACTTTTCGATGAGCTCTTTTACTTGAAATCCAGTTCAGAAATTTTAGATATCTACGAAGAAGTTTAACTGGAAACGGTGGTGAATCAAAGATCTCATCATCATAAAAAGAATGTTTTGAAGACTTTGCCAATTTAATTAAACCTCTATGAAGTGAGAAATTCTGCTATTTTACGATGCACAGAATTTTCTCGTAATATTTGACGGTGACCAAAACCATCTGTAAGATATAATTCTGAACCTTTCCA
>JACZSS010000710.1 GCA_022574115.1 Candidatus Heimdallarchaeota archaeon
CGGCTGATTTTGGTGTTATCTCATGCATGAACAAATAGGTGGAGTGATATGAGAACAACAATTGATATACCGGAAGATTTAATTCAAGAAGCGATGAGAGTTACTAAATCTCCCACCAAAAAAGAATTAATCAAAGATGCTCTTTACAATATAATTCAAAAAAATAGAATTAAATCGTTAAAGAACTATAAGGAAAAATAAACCTTGAGATCGATTTAGATTCTGTTAGAAAGAGATGAATATTTTGGTAGATAGTTCTGTATGGATTAATTATTTTAGAAGCGGGTGTCATTTAGAGAAGCTTGACATCTATATTGATCAAAATCTTATTTGTATAAATGATTTGATTCTAGCAGAATTGGTGCCTTTTCTAAGAGTAAAAAACAATCTCGCGTCATAAAGTTACTTTCTAATATCAGCAATATATCACTCAATATTCATTGGCAGAAAATAATTGACTTTCAAACCATTTGTATTTAAAATGGAATCAACCAGGTCGGCATAGCTGATTTGATAATTTTGGATAATATCTTCAAAATGATTTGGTTTTATTTACACTTGATAAACATTTCAGCTTAATAAACAAATACACAACTTTTGAAATATTAGAATTCTAATGAAATGAAAAATCTGACTATTATTTCCTTTTTGAGTATCTTACTACTGAGCTGCGCAGGGGGTATCAGATTCACGCCGGCACCGATCAAAACGTTCGACCCGGATAATGCAGACATCCCTGAGCCAAAAGAGAAGGAAGAAAATCAGATTTGGGATATCGTTGACAAGACCTTTGTTTATCAATTTGAGAAAGTTTTAGATTTAAACTGGACAGCCAGGAAAATTGGTAAAGGCCTGGGAGTTGTTAAAGGACGACCGGCAGATAATATCAATGTCCTCGATGAAGTGCCGAACTCGAGCTGGTACACAAACCGGCATTATCACAATCGAATGACAATTCAAGAACTTAAACGCGGTCCCAATGTCACAGATGGACCGGACCAAAGCGGACCCTGGACAATCATAGCCGGAAAATTTGAAGGAGGAACGACAGGATTCACCATTCGAGATACAAAAGGTGATGCCTACATCATGAAATTTGATGCGCCCATGTTTCAGGAAATGGGATCATCCACTGAAGTCATCTCTACAAAAATTTTGTACGCGTGTGGGTACCATGTCCCACAAAATACCATCGAATATTTCGATCCTACGATTTTAAAAATTGGTGCGACGGCTAAAGTGAGTGAGGGCGGTCAGAAACGACCGATGAAAAAAAGCGATCTGGATGCAATTATTGAAGCTATTCCCAAAAGAGCTGATGGCCAAATCCGAGCGCTTGCCAGCAAATTTGTCGATGGCAAACCGGTTGGTATTTGGAATTACAACGGGACACGAAGTGATGATCCTAATGATCTTGTTCATCACCAACATCGGCGTGAACTACGTGGTCTGCGTAGCATCTCCTCCTGGCTGAGTGATGAAGATCGCCGTGCCGCAAATACCCTTGCGGTTTATACAAAAGATAAGAAGACCGGCAACAGGTACATCAAACATTACCTGATCGACATGGGGTCGACATTAGGAAGCAACAATATCATTCCGCATGCACCCAAGTACGGTAATGAGTATCTCATCGATCCAAGGACAATTGGAGTGCAATTTATTACATTGGGAGCCTATGTGAAGCCGTGGGAATTTGAAACAGGTCACATCAATCCTGAATTTCCGTCGGTTGGTTATTATGAGTCAAAGATATTCGATCCGGGAGAATGGTATCCGACCTATCCCAACCCTGCTTTTGAATACGCGACTTACCGTGATGCTTTTTGGGGCGCTAAAATCGTCATGGCGTTCAGTGACGAAGATATTCGTGCCATTGTGGAAGAAGCGAAAATGTCCGACAAAGGCTCCCAGGAATATTTGATTAAGACCATGATTGAGCGACGAGATAAAGTCGGTCGTTATTGGTTTGACAGAATGAATTCCCTAGATAAATTCAAATTCGTCCAAAACGGCCAGAATGTGATTCTAAGATTTAA
>JACZSS010000711.1 GCA_022574115.1 Candidatus Heimdallarchaeota archaeon
GAATATTTCCGAAGTAAAAATACTAACGAGCTATGCTATTATACAATCGATCGTTCGGGTAGACCTGCGAGTCAAAAAAGCCGATCATTAGATAATTTATTTATGATCTTTACTCTATCTAGATTATCCACAATTGCTAATGTAGGATTTGATTCGAAAGTAGACTTTCGCGATAAGGCCGAATTTCATATCACACACATAATACCAGACAAGGTAACCTCGACTTTAACCATAAAATTTGAAGATGAAGTGGTGGCATCTGTAAATGTCACTGGTGACGGAAAAATTTCCACAACAGAGTTAAAAGTGGGGTTAGATCGACCAAAATCAGATGAAAAAACCCAACCATTCTCCATAGAACTCTTGACTTTAAACCTGGCATTCGATTTAGCCTCAGGATCCTTTGTTATCCAGGCTAAAGTCGGTATTGAACTGAGTCCTTCTGCTATTACTTTATATTCTGCGGTTCTAATTATATTTTTAGTATTATTAATTAATGAACTATCCAAGACAAAAATAAATAAGTCCATTAAGCGGTGATGACTTGAGTGTTCATAGTACTGACGATATTTTTTGTTCGCAATGTGGAGTTAAAATAGATCTAACTGCCCTTACATCCTCTAAATGCCCCAATTGTGATTCAGAGTTGGGTGATATAGCCAAAAATGTTGTCGGCGAGTCAAAGAAAGATGATTCTATTGATAAAACCGAGATTAGATCCGCTCAGCCAGTTACCGGGAATAAGCAACTGATTTTCTTCAGAGAATTACTGTCGAACAAATTATTTTCGGCAACAATTATCGGATCAATTGGCTTAGTATTAATCTCGTTTGCGTTTTTAGAAATCATATCAAGTTTAGAGTTCACCCTTCCTCTGTGTATTATCACACTCGGAGGATTTTCTCTATTTACAATTCTAATCGCTTTGACACTTTATTTTCGAGTCACGAAGAGAATTGAAGCATTCTCAGTTTTCTTGTTATTAATGATTGGGGAGTTAATATTGATATCAACTAATTATTTTGTTGATATTAACAGTTCCTCAAGTCTGAATCGCCATTTAATATTATCTGTAGCTGTAATCTTTGCGATCTTATTCATGATATCAAACCTCTTGATCCGAGACCCCAGATATGATTCTGTACATCGAGTGACTTTAATTTATCTTTCATGGCTTATAATTTTACATGTTACTGGACATCAATTTATTTCCAGAAACACCTTAACTTTGGTAATTATTTTTGTTATTATTTTAACCCATATTGCAATACAGGCGGTTCCTCTGCCATCTGTTCTCATAACTTCAGTAGTCCTGGAGTTTTTCATCCTGATTCAAACAAATATCATAAATTCCGTTTATTATGGAGTTGTGGCTGTTGCAACCATTTTGTCTATACCTTTGATTACAACTATTCTTGATTTGTATAAGAGATCAAATAAAAACTGGATTATGAGCAAGGAAGCTGCAGATAAATTAGCCTATCAAAAAGATGATGTTTTACTCAAAGAGGATGTTGACGCGAAGAAGCTTATCGGAAGAAAAGCGATTGCTCCGGGCATTGAGAGAGAAATTCCTATCCTCCCGGCATCATTTTGCGACCCAAAATTTGGCTCCGGTATTGTAACTTCCGTGCCCAGTGATGCTCCCTATGACTACGTTGCTTTGAAAAGGCTACAAGAAGATGAAGCAGCATGCAAAAAATATGGCCTTGATCAAGAAGATGTAAAAGCTGTCAGGCCTATCCCAATTATCAAGTCAAAAGGCTATGGTGATTTTCCGGCACAAGAAATCGTGCAAAAGTTAGGGATTACCTCTCTTGATGATCCCAAGCTTGAAGAAGCTACAAAGGAACTGTACAAAGCGGGCTTTCATACTGGCACTATGATGGAAACGTGTGACAAGTATGCTGGAATGCGAGTAGAGAAAGCAAAAGAATTGGTAAAAGCAGAATTACTCGAACAAGGAAAGCTGATATCTTTCACGATTTAAGTGAGGAAGTGATTTGCAGATGCGGCAAGCAAGTGGTGATTAAA
>JACZSS010000087.1 GCA_022574115.1 Candidatus Heimdallarchaeota archaeon
CGCTACGCGTGCACCCGACTGGGCGCGCAACTGCGTAGCCAAAATCGCAGCAGCTGCTTAGATTCGTCGAATGAATCGAACGGCACTGGACCCCGACGGTAGGGCCGAGCTGTTCATCGAAACGGCCAACCGACGTGGTATCTCGCCAATAGTTGTAGAAAAAGACTTCTGGGTGTGCTGGACGCTTGGGAAGCTTTTTGAGAATCCTGAGGAAAGTCCTTCCCTGTTATTTAAAGGAGGCACCTCACTCTCGAAGATCTTCAGAGCGATCGAAAGATTTTCTGAAGATATCGACCTCTCCATAAATCGGCACGATCTGGGATTCAAGGACACAAGAGACCCTGCACTCGCCCGAACAGGGAACTTGCAAAAGAAACTATTGGAGGAATTGGAACAAGCAAAAATTAATCATTTGTGGAACAAGGATTAGCGTACTTATTTATATCAATTCAGTATTATCTGCTTGAGGATTTTTTATCCTTTAAACTATAACAGAGGAAAAATGAATGAAAATAACATTTTCAAGAGGGACAATATTCCTTATTGCAATTTTGCTTACAGGATCATTATACTTTACGGCAACCGTTACCAATCGCGTTGTTGGTCAAGGTGCAGTTTCAAGTGATATAGCACCAGGAGATACAATTTGGTATGACGTTACAACCTTTGATGGGTTGGATACACTAATTCAATCAGACTGTACTGATACGACTTGTGCTGAGTTTCCAGAGGGAACTGCTCTTACTGGCAGTATCGCCGGTTCTTCAATATTTGTCAAGGTAATGAATATTCAAGCTGAACAAATGGATTATTTCGATGGTACAGCAGACAGACCAGGAAGTCTTCCGGTTGTTGATATCACGGGGGGTTTCATGACTGGTTCTCAAACGCAACTATTTATCCCAGCTGTCGCTGAAACTTGTGATACATATACGGATTATTATGGATACTCCTATGAAACCTGCACAAGCGGAAATCCAGAAATTGATTTCACACTTCCTGCAGGATCAGTATTACCACTCCCCGTAATTTTCGGTACAGCTACTCAATTTGGTGTAGACGGTACACCAACTTTAGTTCTTCCATTGCCACTTATCCTAAATGATGATTATGCGCTTCATGAAGCCGTTATGAACTTTGTTTCTGATGAAATTGCAGCTAATGTGGAGGCAGATGTGAGTCTTAGTGTTGAGAATCAGGATGGCTTCTTCGCTTTACATTTATCTGGTGGTAACGCACAAGATGGCCAAGGAACAATAGACGCTCAATGGAGAAAATCCGATGGTTTACTAGAATCTTTTGACTTGGACATCACTGGTCAAGGAGCAGAAATGTTCCACATAAAAATTGACTTAAAAGAAGTTAATCACCATGGATTGAACCTTAGAGAAGGAGACAAATTCTCTCTAACAGTAAACCAAGCGGGTTTTGATTACGTAGTATCTGGTTTTCCAGCAGAAGACGATCCAAGTACTGATTTGGACAATTTACAAGGGATGTTAAGTGATCTCACCGGATTAGTACTGGCAGAATTTGTCGTTCTAGATATTGATGGATTGTGGTATGAAGTCAGCGGCTCATTATACGATGCCGACACAGATAGAATGATGTCTATAAATGAACTTACAGAAGGAGAGCTCGATACAGTATGGATGTCTGGATATGGTACCTTACATATGTCCTCATCGACATCCACTTTTGGACTCGCATTTGCTCCTACATCTGAAACCACCTATACTGATTGTTTCACGGATTATTATGGTTACGAATCTTGTGTAACTGTAACTGAAGTTGGTGGCCCAGATCTCGGTTCCTTGAAGGATGCAGAATTGAGACGAGTTCTGCACCTGCCAGGATTTGCCATGACTGAAGACTATGATATCTATCTGGGCTATGATCAAACCCTTGAATCGGTCAATGATTTATTTGATAGCATTGTCAGATACGGAATTGATCAAGGTGAGGACACTACAAGTCTAATTTTTAATCGAGATCATTCGTCAACCTCTAACGATGGTTTCTATCAGCTTGATACTCACTTTGATTGGGATTTTGATACAGTTGGCGAAGAAGTGGATGAAAATGGTAACCCAATCGTGATCACCGTTGCTTCAGATGGTGTTTTGGAAAGTACTATGAAATACAATAAATTTGGACATTTCGACTCATCCAAATTTCAAGGCAGTTTCTCAATTATGATAACTGGAGGAACTGGTGAACCGTCGCTAGCCATCAATAACATTATCTTCGAAATCATTGGCACACTTATAACCCAAGATGGTTCAGAAATAACTGATACTGATGATGGTGGTGCTATCGAAGCACCAAACCCATTGCCGGGTTTTGGAATTATATTTGCACTTTTAAGTGTTACATCGTTGGTCTTACTTAGAAGATTTAGAAAATAAATATTACATAAAACTATAACATAAATTATTATTGCGAGGCGACTGACCCTTTCGACCTTTTTTACATTTATCTTAATTATTGGAGATCGTTAATCAAGATCAAATAATAATTTTAAGATGGATATGATTGGATGAAAAAAGTAAATCCTTCCTCATCATATCCGTGAACAACGAAAGAACCGGGGTAAGCTTCTCGAATCTCTCCTAGTTTTACTCCTTTTTCCCTTAATTCTGCAACTGATTCTTCTACGTTTTGAACCTCAAAGGTGAACTTGGGAGAATCCTCTCCAATCCTTCCTTTACCACCACTGTGCAAAGCAAATGTACATTCACCTGTGTCAAAAGCAACCCATGCCTCTTCAGAATAATCATCCTGAATTGGATA
Organism: Candidatus Heimdallarchaeota archaeon; assembly: GCA_022574115.1. Classification (GTDB taxonomy): domain Archaea; phylum Asgardarchaeota; class Heimdallarchaeia; order Heimdallarchaeales; family Kariarchaeaceae; genus LC-2. Next base: position 2,794 of record JACZSS010000087.1, read on the forward strand.
CTGGATTTTTAAGCCAATCTTTGTTCGATAGAAATCAACCTGTTTTTGCATATCTTCCACGTATAGGATAATTTGGCGTAGCTTTCCAATTTTCATTCTCAAGTCACGTCAAGTATCAGATTATATAAAGGAGATGGAATTTTGTTTTGCAAAAAATATCTAAAACTTTGCAAAGCGAAACTGGTTACCTTCAGGATCTAGATTTTCTGCAAATCTAGAAGGTGGAAGGGCATATTTAAAGTTTGGATCACTGATATCCATTCCACCTGGTTTGATATTCAGGAATCTAGTCAATTCCTCGACATATTTATTATAATTTGAAATACCATCTTGGGTGATCTCATACCCAACCCGAAAGGTATTCGCCTCAATATTTCTAATTTTTACAATGTAACCCGAATTTATCAACACTTTACAATGTGAATGAAGATTACCAGAAGTTAATCCTGTTTTATCCATCAGATCGAACAAGCTTAATTTAGTTAATTCAATCAGTTGTTGGATAATTTGGAGTCTAGGGAGCAAATGAATTATGGAAAAATCGTCTAGACTTCTGACTTTTGCCATAGATTCTCACTCAAAGAGAATTGATGATTTCTTGATCAACACCGTTTATTGACTCAAGATATGTGGTCCGTTCTGTTTTTAAGTTAGCCATAATTTCTTGATATTCCTTTTCACCATAATATTTTCTAGGGTCCATATTTGTTAAATCAAGCCCATCAACTTTTAGTGGCACCTCGTAACCTAAATCTTCGTCATAAACCCAATCAATGTCTCCTCGGACAGCAGATTCAATGCATTTCAATGTCATATCAACAGTTATATCATTGGCCTCTTTGCCCACATAACCTGTGTTAACGACAAAACATTGAATCTTATCAATATTTGAGATTATCCGTCTTATGCGATTGATATTAGTGTGTTCATCCCCAAGGATAAACGGATCAAAGCCTACTTGTCTCTTTGACTCGCCTGCTCGTGTTGCATCCTCTGCACTAGTGATGACAGATTCTCCCAGGGCGTAGAAGGCTGCACTTTGCTCGGGACTCATAAACCGTCCAATTGGTGGTAGTTCTGGTCTTCGAGTATTAAAAATAATGAAATCTAAGCTCCTTAGGTCAATTGTTGCTCCTGTACCTTCTAGAGCTAATCGATCAATAACTGCACGCGTATTATGTGTGTGTTCAAAATTTTTCCAGTCGATGTTACCATTTTCATCTGAATGAACGTTTTCCATGATGGAACCTGAGGTCGTTACTGCAGCAGTTATTTCTTTGTGTTCAGGGCAGTTGTCACATTTGACGTAGAACCCTTTTTCTGATCCAAATGCAGATCCATCCTCCAAAATAAGGTTGATATCATCTTGCAAAATGAGCACGCTTTCAGGGCTTGTGAGTCCATGAAGATGGCATGTCAAGGTTGTTTTGCCAGTTCCGGATAATCCAAAAATTAGTGCTCCCTTTTCGATAATAGTGTTAAAGCCATTAACTAAGCGATATGTCTTGGAACCTGCATGTAAACCCAATCCACCACGATCTTTGCGCAGGATTTCCATGGCCATTCTAAGAATTGACATTTTCATTTCACCATAGTAATCAATCCCTAGAATAATTGTCATTCTTTCTTCAGGAAAAACTAACACCTTTCGCTCTGGATATTCGGGAACATCAATTGTCAATATATCACTTGCTGCAACATCGTGATCTGATTCAAAGAAATTTGTTTTTAACATTAAAGCTTTGTTTGCATGTTTTTTGCTAACTAATGCGGTAGCTGAAAGTTGAACTTTTTTATCTTGCCCCACTTTGACTTTCATTAAAACAAAATCCTGAGGATTAATAAAATCAAGAACTTTATCAATAATTGAGACAAATTCACTTCGATTATGTGAAGTTACAATCTGGGTGAATTTAGCGGATCTAGCTGTGATTTCAGTCTTGAATAACGGTAGATTATACTCATTAGCAATCGATTTCTCTTTTGTCCATTGTTCAAGATCCGAAAATGACGGATTTTGTTGCTCAACGGGTACTCCCAGTGAGAATTCAACAAACCTTGTACGCATGCTGAATCGACTTATTGTAAAATATTATAAATGCATAGCGAAATTTTTGCACCAATATTTATCAAACACAGATTTGAATTAATGGATCAATGGATTTTTGCTGATTTCCACATATTATTCAGATATTTACACACCTTTCACTCATTGTATGTTCCTAAGTAGGGTGATGTCTTCTCTAATTGCGTAACGGGTAGGATAAGATATTTTTCAAGTGCACCATCTTGTAATTAATAAATCTCATTCATATTTCAAACTTGTGGGATTTCTCTCAAAATTTACAAAAAAGCCACCAGAGGAAAGATTTCAAGAGGAAATATTGGAATTTGAGTTCGGAAACCGAGCGACGAACCTCTTTGATAAGTTTTCAAATTTTGAGACATCAGTTATTTCCCGCATAGTGAAGAAACTTGGCAAAAGTAAAAAGTTGACAGGTGATTTCGTGGGAAACCATGGATGGTATCTGCCAAATTATAATTCTGTGATCGATGGGATTTGGGATGAACTGAGAACAAAAAATTCAGACCTAACAATTCTGTCTAAAGACTTAGGATTAAGCCAAAAACGAGTTCTGTTGCTCATCGAAGACTATTCAAAAAAGCTGAAACTTCCCCAGCCAGCGTATGTTAGAAAAAATAATGCTATTTTCCTTAAGTCCACTTTGGTAGCTAGTTGGTTAGATGAACTTAGTGGACGTGAACTTGAGGATGGGTTAAATTTCCAAGAACTGCTGTCGAATGTGAAAATCGAAAAAGAATTTATAGATCTTCTCGAAACTGTAATTAGGGAAAATTATGACCATATCAATTCAGATTTGGTCATTGGGGGGGATGGAATAATTCGTCTGTCAGGTTCAGTTAAATCCGCTGTTCTTGGCTGGATCAATGAAAAGATAGAGCAAGATGCTAACAGGGTTGACTACTCCGAAGTTGCACACAAATATGGTTTGTCGAGCGACGTGGTTGCCAAAACAATTATAGAATTGATAGATGAAGGCGACTTGAACAACATCGTCAACTATCCAATCGAAGAATACATCACTCCAAGGGTATAGTTAGTTTTAATCGGCAAGGATTTCCTTTAGTGCGTCCATGGTGTAAGGTTTTTGTAAAAAACCGTGAATTTTGACTCCTTTGAAGATTTCGCTCATATCTACCTCATTATAACCGCTCGAAATTATTACTCGCGATTTAACGCCTAGTTCTTTTAATTTCTGCAGTGTTGTTCTTCCATCCATAACTGGCATGACTTGATCTAGAACGATGAAATCAACATATTCCTTTTGAACTTTCTCCAAGGCTTCTTTTCCGTTACTAGCAGTTGTTACTAGATACCCTAATCTTTCTAACATCAATTTGGAGACATTCAGAATCATTGGATCATCATCCACTAGGAGCACCGTTTGCTCGGTTTTTTCAGTTAATGCCTGTTTCGTATACCGAACCATACTTTTTTTCTCGTCCAGGGCTTTAGCCTCCAATGCGTGAAAATATGTTATAAATTGTGAACCCCCATTTTCTTGACTTATTACTTGAAGATTGCCGTTGTGACTTTTTATGATACCGTAAACAGATGCCAATCCCAAACCCCTTCCGGTAAATTTTGTGCTAAAAAACGGATCAAACACTTTATCTTTCACATCCGCGGTCATTCCTGATCCGTTATCACTTACTTTAATGAAAGAGTATTTTCCAGGAGTGAATTCTTCTTTCCTATAAAGATCTGGTTTATCCTTTTCTGACAGCTGCACTACACCTGTTTCGACAGTAATTTTTCCCGAGTTATTTTTTATCGATTCAGATGCATTTATTATCAAATTCAAGAATATTTGAATAATTTGAGTCGGATCTGCTTCGATTGGGGCTGGTGAACCGAGTTGATACTTTAAATCAACAGTTTTTTGAACGCTGACACTCATCAAAGCCTTGTTTTCGTAAATTAATTTATTCAAGTCTACTTTGTATTTCTTAAATGTCCCTTTTCCAGAATAAGACAACAACTGCCCAGTCAATCCCGCAGCTCGTTTAGTCGAATCAACAATGTGATCAATCATTTGTTTTAGAACTTGATTATCTTGGATTTCTAAACCTGCCAAATTGGCGAAACCAAGAATCCCCATAAGTATATTGTTGAAATCGTGAGCAATACCTCCTGCAAGTAATCCCAGGCTCTCCAGTTTCTGCGCTTGAATCAGATTTTCTTTCGTTTCATTTTCGCTCGTTATATCACGGATTATTCCTTGATAGCCCAAAATTTTTGCATTCTTGTCTCGTCGTACTGTTGCACTCAGCAAACCATCGAGTATCTTACCGGATTTTGTTATAAATTGAGTTTCAAAATTTTTGACACGATCTTTTTTGGAAATGATCTCCATAAATGTTCTTAGATCCTCAGCATGACGATAAAAATCACGAGCCTTTAGTCCTACGTCCACGTCAGCCTGAGTTATCTCGAAGATATCCATTAGGCTTTGATTTACTTCTACGAATTTTCCAGCTTCATCAAGAATATAGATTGCATCATTTGATTGCTCAAATAGATTTCTGTATTTTCTCTCGTTTTCCATAATTAATGATTCACTTGCAATTACATCAGTCAAATCGGTGACAATAACTAAATTTGCTTGCTGGTTCTCAAACGTAATTTGTGTTCCGGTAACCTGGACATCAATTATTTCTCCATTCAGCTTGACAAACTTCTCTTGGGTCGAGGGGAGAACATAGTCGGGTTCAGATGACTGTTTAATTCGGTTAATTACCCCTTCTCGATAATCTGGATGCACGTACTCAAGTACATTTCTTGAGGTTAGCTCTGTAAAATCTTTAGCTCCAACAAGTTCAATACCTTGTTGATTTGAAAAAAGAATTTTACCTTGAGCGTGAATAAAAATCGCACTTGGGGAGAGTTCTATCAAATTTCGATGAAATTTTTCACTAACCTCAAGGTCATTGAATAATCGAGTACGCTCGAAAGCATTAATAATTAATTCCCCTGTAAGTTTTGTTAAATACACGTCTATGGCATTCCATGTCCGTACATTTTCAACAGAATTTAGTTCTAAATAACCGTAGAGTTTGTTATTGTAGCTTATTTTAGCCCCTAGGTATGAGATAATGCCTTCTTTGAAAAATGCATTTTTTATAGCAACTCCTTCTTCCGGAATTTCGTCTAGATCCTTGAATTGAATATGTTCGTTGTCCTCCATATACTTTAGGAACCATGGATATTTGTCGGCAGGTAAGTTTTGTAGGTCTTCATGAAATGATTTTACTCCTTTTTTAACCCAATAAAAGATGGAAGATATTTTGGAATAATCTTGGGAATATTTCATAAGGTAAAT
>JACZSS010000088.1 GCA_022574115.1 Candidatus Heimdallarchaeota archaeon
AGGAGAAAATATTAAGTTTGTTCATTTGATGATTTATTTTCCATAGTTGGTTTCAATCAATCGGATAAATATAATCGATCTTATCAGGCCTAATTACTCATGATTGTCTAATTCTGACCGAGTTCATTTGCTATATCAATAATATTCTTGATTAGCCTATCTAAATGGATTCTTTTAGTTCGGTGATTAGTGATATTTACTCGAATGGCATATTTTCCAGAAATAATAGTTGATGATGGGACTGCCATCCCTTTCTCTTGGATTTGAAGCAATATTTCTTGATTTAACCGGTTAATCTTTTCCTCATCTGATAGTTTTCCATGGTACCTGAAACATACGATTTGCATTGAGATAGGTGCAAGTAATTCCAAAGACTCATGATCTGTAATGATTTTCCCAAGGTACTGTGCCTGCTCAATATTCTGATCAATTAGTCTGCCAAATTTTAGAGTCCCATTCTCTTTAATGGACATCCATATTTTTAAAGCATTAAATTCTCGAGATAGCTCCATTCCATAATTGGGGAACATTTTCAATCCAACGGGTAATACACCTCTTCCAAGTTTTGACACATAGTCTGCTGTAGAAGAGAAGGTATTACGATGCGATTGTTCGTCCTTGATCAGCACACAGGCCGCAGAATAATTTATGTGCATCCATTTGTGAAAATCAAACGCCAGTGAATCAGCCTTGTCAATTGAAGACACACGATCTCTATGTTTTTCTGAGAGGATGAGGAGTGCCCCAAAAGCTCCATCAACATGCATCCACATATTGTTTTCACGACAAATATCTGCAATTGCATCCACGTCATCTATGGCAGCTGTATTAACCGTGCCCACGTTTGCAACAATACATATTGGTTTGTATCCTTGATCGATATCTGACTTAATCTGGCTTCTTAGATCATCCACATCCAACTCAAATTGCTCATTTACTTTGATTTTTCTAATCGCATCCCGCCCAAATCCCAGTTGCTCTGTTGCCTTGTAGACTGATAAATGAGTTTCCGAAGAACAATATATTGTGTAAAACTGGTCCGACGTTTGAAATCCTTTCTGTAAAACGTCAAATGTTGTTTTCTCGTATCTGGCAACAGATAACGCAACATAATTTGCCATTGATCCTCCATTGACTAACAAACCACTTGAACTCTCCCCGAAATTAAATAATTTCTTCATCCAGTCAATCACTTGAATCTCGATGTAATTCGGGATCTGCTCAAACATGCCTCCTGGTGTGTTAATTCCAGCCTGCAAAATACTGCTGATGATTTGAATCGGACTTCCCTGTCCCACAACCCATCCAAAAAATGAGGGATGGATATTTCCCAGCGTATAGGGCAGGATGTCATCTTTGAACGTGGAATAAATGTCTTCGAGTGGCATTTCATTTTTGGGTAATTGTTCGAGAAAAGTGTTTTTTGAATTCTCAGGAATTTCCTGCCATACCTTCTTCTCGGCAATCTTCATCTGGTGGTCAAATACCAAATCTACTGCCTTGTGGGCGAATTCTCTGTATTTATTCCAATCATCAGGATCTAAAGAAATTTCCTTGAGATTAAGATTTATTCCTTCCATATTAAATGACTATTCCCAATCATATTCAAATTTGTGGTCACCTTAGTAACTTAATTATTAATAGATAAAATAGCTGGCCCCCTGCGGGAACGCCTGTAGCAATATTAAGATGAGTACTAAAATAACGGAAGATTGAAATATGTAGTTGGGATGCTGACAACTCTTGAGATAAAACTATGAATTAAATCCGACGGTTAGAAAATTGGAATGTATTCTCTGCTGATCAAAAAGGTATATAACTTACCTTTCGTTTGGAGAATCATGCGATCAAAGCGGAATTTGATGGTTTTGATAATAGGGTTCTGCATTCTATCAGTCGGAATTGTACCCGTATCCGCTGATTATTCCGTTGTTGTTACTCTCAACGATGCTTGGTATGAGGATTCTGATAATGATGGATACGAAGATGATATCATTTTAATTCTTACACTAGAATTATTCATTAAAAGAGCAGTTACCAAAGTTGATCTCTACGTTGGGGTTCAGCTCCCTTCTGGAGCTGAATTTTGGTTTTTAACGGAATTGAAACTTAGGAAATCGGGTGACTACGCGTCTTTTGACTTTAAGTTTACACTTTTTGATACTGCGACCGAATCTGGTTGGTATACTGCATATGCAATAGGATACGCGGCTGGAGATAAATATGCCATTATGGATAGTCTTGAATTTGACCCTCCAGGTTCTAAATCCGGTGGTGTACCGAGGGCTATCTACATAGCCCTTTGATGTGCTGTTCCGCAAACTATCCTTTGTGGAAAGGATGATCGTTGTAAAAAATTTCTAATTCAGCCTGCGATATAATTTTGCATTTTATTAATTAAATTGCAAATATGTACATATGTAGGATGTGGATTGAATAAATATAAAATATAAGAGGCAGTTAATGTCTATCACGGATAATGATCCGCAAACTAAATTCTTTGGGAATTTATCAAAGTAAAATCTGGGTGGATTGAATGAGCTACAAGCGGATAAATCAAAAGGACTTTGATATAATTTTAGCTCTCATAGAGAACCCGGCAAGCACAGATGTGGAAATTACTGAATTTCTCAATAATCTTCCTAATCAAGATAAACAATATGTGAATACAACGGTTCACCGACGAATTAAAAAATTGGAAGACGAAGAAATTGTTCTTGGAGCTACGGCTGAATTAAACAATCAGGTGTTAGGATTAGAACAGCATAGTTTTCTGATAAGTTTTCCTACAGAGAATAAAACCAAAAATATGGAGGTATTTACTCAATTTTGCAACGAACATCCCTACACTAGCTACCACAATAGAATTTATGGTGCTTGGAATGGCATGTATGTTGTGTTTACAATACCTGTTGTAACCGAAGCTGAACGTTGGCTAATCGAATCTTTAAACACGCTCAAATCTAACTCGATTCTTGAGGATTTTACTCATTTTCCCAAGCTAAGTAGAGTAAATGGCTCTAAGGGCAATCTAAAAGATTGGGATGCTGAATTTAATCGGTGGAAAGTTAATTTTTCAGCAATTTTTGAATATCTAAATAGCTCTGAAAATGAGCCAATTCTTAAAGATAAGGCTGAAATTAGCAAGGTAATTAATAATCTTTCAATGTTTGATATGATATTAATGCGAGAATTCACCAACAATGCAAGGAGAAGTCAAAAAGAGATGCTAGCTGATATTTTGTCATCTAATGACTATTCATATGAACGTAAAGAGATCCCAGTAACCAAACAATCAATTTCTAGACGAATTAATCACTTAAAGGAGTTAAATATTTTTGAATCATATTCTCTCTACTATTCGAGAGAAAGTTTCGGCATTTTTAACGAACTGCTGTTTGTTGGACCCAGGGACGAACTTGATATCATTCGATTGAATCGAATTATCGAAAATGGGCTTCTCCCATTTGAATGTAACTTGTATGAGTTAAAGGATAAGTTTCTGTTTTGGATTGTGATACCCCCTGTAGAGGCTTTGGAATTGACCGAATTGTTGACCTCCCATTTCGATAATTTACAAGTACACTTTCTAGGTCGTCATCCTGCCAGGTATTTCTTTTGGCATCGTAATTTTGACACCGAATCCAAAACGTGGAAGAGTAGTGAGAAGTGGATGAAGACTGTACCAATGGACACACTAGGGCTATAGAAGCATTTTCCTTACCCAAGGATATAAGACTCACACAGGTCCAAAATGTTAATGGTCGGTGTGAACAACAAACATATTGCGTATAGGAGCTGCAATTTATTTCGATTGAAGAATTAATGGTTCATTCCTCCTAATATATGGGATTAATCTTATTGGGATTGCGATTTGATAAATTTGCAATATCGGTGGAATTATAAAATTATGTCTCATGATTTTAGGTATCCATTTATTGACTTTGTAAAAAGCTTATAAGCCAAATTTTTATCGTACTGGTAAGATAACCAAATTCGGATCATAAGGCTGAATTTTGATTGATTGAGGAATATTGCTTTTCGAAGATCAGTTTCGCTAACTGAAACAAAATTCATATTCGGATTTGACTTGTTGCAGAAGAACACTCTAGAGTGTGAAAAAATGAAAATAACCTATATTAAAATAAAAATAATAATGCTTTTTGTTATAGGAATAATGATGCTTGGAACCCCGGGATTTACCGGAGTTGCCGATTATCAATTACCCGGGGCTAATACTCTTTCAGTTCCCCAATCCGTGGTTGATGGCATTGCCTTACAAAAAGTTGATTCATATATTGTTATGATGTATGATTTACCTGTAGTAGCTTATGATGGTGACATCAAAGGGCTCAAAGCTACAAAAAATCCCAATGGGAAGATTAATCCAAATAGTGCGAACGTGCAGAAATATGTAAGTTATCTTTCTGCTAGCCATGATGAGGTTATGGCATCAGTCGGGTTGGATAGCAGTGCAAAAATATACGATTATGTATATGCACTCAATGGGTTTGCAGCTAAGATGACAGAATATCAAGCGTTTCAGTTAAATGCTAGATCTGATGTGTTTAGTGTTCAGCCAAACGAAATCTCATTTCCACAAACTGACAGCACACCAGACTTTCTAGGTCTGACAGATCCAGCAGGCCCTTGGGGAAAGGGCTTCACTGGTGAAGGTGTAGTCGTCGGAATCATTGATACAGGAATCTGGCCGGAACACGCAAGCTTTGTTGACGATGGAACCTATAGGTCCGCACCAGCAGACTTTAGTGGTACTGGGTGTGAATTTGTTAGTTTCACATGTAATAATAAATTACTCGCTGCTAAAGCCTATAGGGCTGGTTTTGCCACATTGGTTCCAAATGAATACGATTCAGCGCGTGATAGTGATGGACACGGCAGTCATACAGCTTCAACAGCCGCTGGAAATTCGGGAGTTGCAGCAAGTATTCTTGGCAGCGATCTTGGAATAATTTCAGGCATCGCCCCGCGAGCTCAACTATCAATTTACAAAGTCTGCTGGAATAATGCAGGATGTGCCGGTATCGATTTGTCTGCAGCAATAGATCAAGCAGTAGCTGATGGTGTGGATGTGATAAATTATTCTATTGGTAGTTCATCCTTTGTAGTTGGTTCTGACGATGTTGCTTTCTTATTTGCCGAAGCTGCTGGAGTTATGGTGGCTACATCAAATGGTAATTCTGGTCCAGGTGCTGCTACAACTGGTTCACCTGCTAGCGTACCATGGGTTACCTCGGTTGGAGCTAGTACACAGGAGAGAACTTTCTCCGGTACCGTTACCTTGGGTGATGGATCTACATACACTGGTGTAACTCTAACCAGTGGAACTGGCGATCTGGAAATAGTTGATTCGGCTGATCATAACAATGAACTCTGTGATTCTACAGTCTCTTTTTCACCCTCAATCTCGGGTAAAATTGTTCTCTGTTTACGAGGTGAATTTGCTCGAGTTGAAAAAAGTCACGCAGTAGCTCTAGGCGGTGGTGCCGGTATGATTTTATACAATCCTGTCTTACAAACTTTGAACAGTGACAATCATTTCCTCCCATCTTTACATGTTGATCATATTGCTGGACCCCGTATCAAAGCTTATATTGCAAGTAATGGTGGCTCTGGAGTGGCTTCCTTAAGTGGTAGTCAACCTGCGGTAGGTCAAGGATCTGTAATGGCTGCTTTCTCCTCTAGAGGTCCAAACCGATTGTCTTCTGATATAATCAAACCTGATGTAACTGCACCTGGAGTAAACATATTGGCTGCCAATAGTCTAACCCCATATATTGGTTCACCCGGACAAGCATTCCAGGCAATCAGTGGAACTTCAATGTCCAGTCCTCACGTTGCTGGATTATTTGCTTTGTTGAGTCAGGCAAACCCAGATTGGACACCAGCTATGGCTAAATCTGCCCTCATGACTACAGCTCGTCAGGATGTCACCAAAGAGGATGGTGTTACCGATGCTGATCCATTCGATATGGGTGCGGGTCATGTTGCTCCTGGAGGAATGGCCAACAAGGGATCGTTCTTAGAACCCGGTTTAGTTTATGATGCTGGATTATTCGAATACGCTGCATTTACATGCGGTGCTGATCTTGGTATATTTTCATCTGGCACTTGTAATTTCCTAGCGGCAATTGGGATTCCAATAGATCCAGCTGATCTGAATACCGCATCAATTGGGATTGGAGAATTAGTGGGATCGCAAACTATTCAGAGAACCGTAACAAGTGTTACCAATGAAATTGGTTGGAGATCCTATTCCGTAAGTGTTGATGCACCTGCGGGATTTGATGTAACCGTTTGGCCATCCCATTTCAGTCTGAAAAGTGGAATGTCGATAACATATGAAGTTACTATTACTAACAACGGTAACGCGGGAATAGGTGATTGGTCCTTTGGATCTCTCACCTGGGCAGACTCGACTGGGCATTATGAAATTGACAGTACAATAGCTGTCCGAGCATTCGAAATTGATGCCCCTGCCGAGGTCACTGGATCAGGTACTGATGGATCAATAAGTTTTGACATATCCTTTGGTTTCGATGGTGATTATTCAGCTGTTGTGACAGGACTAGCTGCTGCTGATCAACAGACTGCCACTGTCATTGACGATCCCACCAATAATATCAATGTTGCTCTAGCTACTGGAGTTGGTGTGAATTTCCACTTCATCTCTATTACAGATGCTGCCTTGGCAAGATTTTCACTTTATGATGATCACACAGATGGGCAAGATGATCTAGATCTCTATATCTTTGGTCCTGCCTCGGCTGGATTCCCATTCGTTGGTGGTAGTGGTTCAGGAACATCAGCAGAACAAGTAGATATTGCAAATCCAACCGATGGAGTGTATATCGCAGTCGTTCATGGTTGGCAAACTGATGGACCTGATTCGACCTACACACTATTTACCTTTGGAGTTCCTACAACTACCGGAGGAAGTCTGATGGTCGTTAGTGCACCTGCAAGCGCAAGTGTTGGGACAGTTGGTACGGTTGTACTGGGTTGGTCTGGTCTTAGCTCAGAAAGAAAGTACATGGGTATGGTTCAGCATTATTCGGGAACTACATTAAGAGCAACTACTTTTGTTACCGTCGACACATTTCCTTAATAAATAACTCAATAAATACGGTGTAATGTCTATCTGAAAGCATTACACCAACTTTCCTCATAATAATATTTTTGAATTAATGCGTTAATGTTTTAATCCGCTCATTATCGACTGCTGAGACAAAATCTAAGAGACCAATTATCTGTAATTGCTTATATAGTACGAATTAGTCATCGTACGAATATGTACGCTTGATGAAGTTTTCCTACATCCACATCTAATATACTTTGGTGCTATAATAATAAATATGGCAACACAAATCTCCAAAAGCCCACTAGCAATTGAGCAACACCCAATCGACCTACCAGAAGTATCAGGTACGATCTCCAGATGGATTCGAAAAGTGATGAATGCCTTATCTCCAAAAGCGCCTACCAACACACAAGTAAATCCTGCAAAAATTCAACATGATTTGACAAAAGCTCAAGCCTCAATGCAACTAATGAATATCAACAGATAATCAACTAACTCTCCTAACTAATCTACTAATACTGTTTTTGACCAAACTATTATAACTTGATTGTAAATTCCTATTCGAATTTACACTAGTTCTCTATGGCTGGACGAGGGCTTATTCTAATTTTTTCTGTAGGTGATTAAAAAACAGTTTTATGTTATTCACCAACTCTATTTTACTAATTACTCCATCCTGATTGATATCAATCCGCTGGAACAATTCGTCGGCGATGATTCCTGCAGTTTGCAGCTCGTGTGTCAGGAGGAAATTACCATATTCCTGAAGATTAATCTGACCATCATCATCCGCGTCAATGAGATCGAAAACAATTCCTGTCCATAGTTGTGCTATATCCTTTGCCTCACCAGTTTTTAATTTGTTAATCCAGAACCTGTTCCACTCATCTACAGTTATCTTACCATCGTATAAGCCTTCAGGAGATTCAGCTCCAAATTCTCCGTCCACTTCTTTCACAATTTCATTCCACATCGTGAGATATTTTTGATAGTACGGGTTTGTCTGAGGCATGTCGCTATCCAGCCCTCTTGATTTGGCATATCTCACTGCAAGCTCTTCAAAATCACGTTTCTCAATTACCCCA
>JACZSS010000712.1 GCA_022574115.1 Candidatus Heimdallarchaeota archaeon
AATGTACCGCAATCGCTTTCTGAAGCGTTTATGCACCCCTTTGACCTTTCTTTTCCAGTTGTTGTACTTTTCTTTATCAAGTGTTTTAGAGTAAAAGTGAGTCCATCTTAAGGCCACGTATACAGCTCCGATTAGTAATAACCCCACCGCAACCCCTCCAGATCCTCTCCAATCTTGTCACCCAAACCATCCTGACCCTCACTGGGAGGGCAGTTAGAAATGCCCACAGGACCGTTAAAAGTGGGTATTTGAGGCGTGAGAAGATGCTTAGGTGATTAGTTTTCAGGGTTGCCATCATTCTCTATGTCTTCAATTTCTTTCTTTACAACCATTGGTTGTTGATTTTTCTTCACTGCATAAATGAATCCCCCAGCAATTAAGGCCGTAAAGGAGCCAAGGATGATCCAAAAGACAAGTTGAGCCGAATTATCATCATCTACTTCTGGAGAACCTTCACCAACAATAATTTTACCTATCATTGAGCTGGTGATTGCATGGGGTTCACAAACATAATACAGGGTGATATTGGTAGTAAAGTATTCAGTAGGAATCTGAAATTTGGTACCCGCATCTTCGGGGGGCCCAGACCTGAATCCGCCATTATAATTAATCGAAATTTCGTCATCAACCTGGACAACATTGTGTCCAAATGATGGGATTTCCCATTCAAAGGTTACGTTGTCACCGATAGCGACCTTAAGCGTATCAGGTGAGAATTCGTTGTTGGTGATACTGATCACAAATGATTGGATTGTCTTACTCTGAGCATCTGGCAAGAGCGGAATCAGCGGTAAAACCAGGATAAATGGTATATAGACTAGAATTATTTTTTTCACATTGCGAATTAATTTTGATACCTATTAGTTTTTTATTAATTCAGAGTATATTTTCGACCGCTCCCTCGTTGGATCATTTTACAGGAGAGCTGAGCTTCCTAAACCGCAGGAATATTGTGATCATAATAAGATAGAGGCCAATTCCCATAATTGCGGCAACATCGGTACGAATGTCGGATAAATCTTCATTGATGGGGGGTTCACGAGCATTACCTCGTATGATAACCATAATTCTAGGTCTTTAACTTCTTTGAAGTGCATTAGTACTCCTTCTTTTCGAATGTCCTTATAGGCTTTCCTCGGGCTGATTATGGTTATTTCTCGGGATTCTGTCTTAGATTGGCAAAAACCTATACTTTCAGTGTAAAATAACCTCTTGGGGTTGGCCTGCAGTATTGGGAGACCATAAGATAATCTATGAAACCTGGAACGTTTGTAATTGGCCTCAGATGGAATTACTGTGCAATCTTACAATCAGTCAGAAATCATTAAACACGCTCTGAAATAAGATAACAATTGTTATTGGTTTTCAGCTGCTAAATGTATGCCTGAATATGTCGCAAATACACCTTTGGATAGAATATTGTCCAATTTAAAAGTAATGTGATCTCAATGTGTGCATTCTTTGTATTGTATTGTATATACACTTTACATTGGTAGCAATAAATGTATATACGGACTGTCGATTTCATGAGTAAGGGACTTAAAAATATCCTAAACATGCGACATTGGAGATATGAGCCAAATAGTCGATAAGAATATTAAGGATAGTCGGTGCGAGACCGGTTTGCTTTACCCAATTATCCAAGCGCGTCATCGGTGTCCTGCTCTGACTAATCTATTCACTACCACATCGACATCATGTCTGTTGATCTCGAAATTCTGCTCTATTATAGGGTGGCGTCCTCAGATAAATCGACCAGATATTTTCTCTTTGATCCTAGCTAACAGACTCAATTTTATCCCTTATCAAATTCTCCAGTCGATGATCTCCCCCGAAAACTTATCCTTCTTCAAACTTTACTGTTTATTGCAAGCGAATTTTCCAATCAGTATCATCGGTGTTGTCTTACCCTAGCTAATGAAGTCAATTTTGAAGAAAGTCAAGATCTCCTCTGTATGTCTTCCAAGAAAACACATACAATTCAAACTTCATATCAAAACTCGATATGCAAAATGCGTATA
>JACZSS010000713.1 GCA_022574115.1 Candidatus Heimdallarchaeota archaeon
GAATTGGAGGAAATCCTAACTGATTATTCATCTGATTTTCATTTAGAGTTGATAGAAGAATGGGAAGCTGAAGATACCAACCATGAAGAAGAACTTGAGGAGTTGTCAGAACTGGATATTAACGACTGGGTGAATTGCGATCGTCAGGTTTATCAAAATTATAGAACAGCTCTACTGAGTATTCTCATCATGAAAGTTGGAGTTGAGATGGACGTGATTGATAAGTTTCTCAGCTTAACCAATTATCTGTCGAATTTTTCTGTGAATGAATTGAAATTATTGGTCAACTATCATAAAATCGGTAATGATGGTATTCAATACTTGAGAAAAGATCAATATGATGAAGGATTGGAATGTTTTAACGAAGCCAAAGATCTCTTGAATGATGATTTAATCATGTTAAAGTCAAGATTACTTAAATCTCGTAAAAACCAAATCCACCAATTTCTCTATGGATTGGAAAAACTTGAGCTTCAAATTTTAGATGAAGGCACAGTAGAAGATTACGTCGGAGTTGTAAACCGATTCCTTAATAAATATAATCTCGCTATTCAATCTCATCAAATAGCCAGAAAGAAACGATCTCATTCATCTTTTTACGATCAATATTTGACCGAATTGAATGTAGGCAATTACTACTACGCAAGAAAGGACTATCCTCTTGCAATCCACTACTACGAGAACAGCGAAAAATTACTCGCCACTCAAAAAAGTGTCCCAATTAAGAAATCTCGAGTCCAAATATTACACAATATTGCGTTATGTTGCCTTTATTTGAGGAATTACGATGACATGTTTGAACATGCCACTAACGCATTAAATAGATCAAATGAAATTAATGATGAGTTCCTAATCGGCTATTCGTACGAAGTTCTAGGTAAATGTTCAATTTTTGACGCCTCGAACGTCAAAACCCAACTGAATTTCTTTAACAAGAGCTATCGTCATTATATGAATATCAAATTTGTCCCTGGGTTGGCTTATACACTTCTCCTTATATCATTAAAATCCAACACTGAAAACGATCTTAAATTGTTGAAGCAAAAGTTAAGTTCAAGTAAGTTTATTCTAAATGACAATTCTGAGACTGTTCAAGTCGTTTATGATCTTGCTACAACTTCAAAACGCCTAAGAGAGAATGAAATCATCGATCAGAATGAAATCGAAACTTTAATGCTCAAATTTAGCAATGTAATTTTACAACCGGAGGTCTTTTCGATCGGTTTCATGGTCATTTCTAAATGTGTCTTCATGTACAAGTATAGTCAATTAAATCAAGAACTTTCGAATCGGTATCTTTTTCTGTGTAATGAATTTTACAAAAATAAATTCAAGCATAATTCTCATCTCACTACCTATTTATCACTTGTAATTATGCTTAAGATCAAAAGGGAACTTGAGGATCACAATGCTATTTTGCTAGAAAAGCTAAAAATCCTGACAGTCACTCATTTAAGTCAGAAATGGAATCAATTGGTAGAGACTTTTGAATATGAGCTTGATAGTTTGACTGAAGATCTTATTCTAGAGGTGATAGAATCCCTTTTCAACAATTATGAATTTTTGGTAACCGAAATCACTTAAGACAACCACCCGCATGTGGACCCCCGTAAGTTGAACAACCACTTGAATGAATACTAATCGTCAGAAAAGTTAAAGACAACAATATCAAACCGACCGTAAAAACCCGTTTTGGATTTCCCCTGAACGGGCTGAATAATTTAGAAAACACAATATCCATTTCGTAATTTACTATTTAAAGCCCTGAAAATAAATCGTCAGACAAAAAGGATGTCCAAATCCACCATTCAGCGAAATGCGCATTAGGCTGATAATACGCATTAGGGAATTAAGGTTGATATAGATTGATTAAATTTAAGTTTCAACCATTGCTTTAATCCTTCTTTTAACAAAGTACATATTTATCCACCTCGTGGGGTATATTAGGAGCAGTAGAAACCTTACGAAAATCGATTTTGACTTTACATCCCTTATAAACTTAAGTTCAATAATTCCCT
>JACZSS010000089.1 GCA_022574115.1 Candidatus Heimdallarchaeota archaeon
ATCAGTTATGCCTCTTGCAAAACCAACTGAATTGCCATCTGGATTAATTACACAAATGGAACAGAATTTCTTATTGATTTTTCCACAGTTGCGCGCGAGATGCCCCGACATCAGTAAGCTTCAAGATGGAGAAATATGACAATTCCGTCGATCTCGATTTTTGTGGGATGGGTTGTAATTGTATAACCATCGCTCTTTACCAATGGTCAATCAATTTATCGTCAATCGCACAATTTCGTCGGAGTAGCTCCTTATTGACTTTGTGCAGACGGAGTGTCCCCTATACTTGAAATGAAAGATTTAGAATCCATCTTAAGAAAAACTAAGCAGGAATTGTTAGCTGCTTGAGGATTTCGATATAGAAATCATTTTCCTCTTCCTCAGCTGCTAACCGTCGCTTTCGCTTCGTCTTATTACGTGAAATAGTTGATTTTAAAATAGATTCAATAATTGGGTTAGTCATAACAATTAACCAATACTATCTCGGCTTCGCACTTAATAAAGCTAGCTGAAAAGAGTAATCTGCTATACAGAGTAGCCTAGATTTGAATCTAAAAAAAATGAAATGTATATATTTGATCATTTATTATATGATGATAGAACATCATACGAGTATATTTTTTAATTGCGAGGTTTTATATTTTGGTCGACTGAATATCGTTTGACGTCATTTGAGTAGCAAGTCGGTTTTAGTTTTCACCATCTCTCTTATGATTATAATTTCCATGCTATTTTTTCACACATTGCTTGACGCGAATCGATATGAACTCCCAGAGCGAAATTTGATTCATCGGCAAGTAGGTCTTTCCAGTATTGCCCCAAATTCCGAGACAGATATTTTTAGAGGTTGTGCTGATCCTCAGTCTGATATTTATTATAGAGAGGCAATTCCTTCAATTGACAATCCACGATTTGTTAGTGTTCAGGATGCAGAATGGTATATTGAAGATAGTGTCAGGATTCTTGGGATCACTATTAATGGAGAAATGAGAGGTTATCCTTATAATATTATGAATCGTCATGAAATTGTCAATGATTTCACTGGCAATTCAGGAATGGGTGTTACCTATTGCCCAATTACGGGATCAGGTATTGGATTTAATCTCAGTCAATTAGAAAACAGCACTATTGGTGTCACAGGTCTGCTATTTGAGAGTAACTTGGTATTCTACGATCGTCGCTCTGATACGTGTTTTAGTCAAATGTTGGCCATTGGGATGTCGGGTGAGCAGTTGGGATTACGCTTAGAAATTTCACCTGTAGTTGAAACAACATGGGCAACCTGGAAATTGATTTACCCTGACAGTAAGATTTTGAGTATTGACACAGGGTTTTCTCCCATTGATCAATATTTTCAGAATGACTATGTCGGATATGAAAACGATACTTCAGTATTCTTTCAGACAAGTTTTCTTGATCGCGAACCATACAATCTCTACCATCCAAAAATGAAGACTATGGTCCTCAAATCATATAATGATAATTATCTTTTCCCACTGAAGGAGTTAGCAAAAAATCCAGTAAGCAACCATGAACTATCAAATGGTGATACTCTGACTATTATTTACGATAAGGAGCATGACTTAGCCATTCCATATTTTTCGGAAATAGTCAATGGCTCTCAGTTGGTTTTCGAGTTGGTTCTTGATCGTTCAGATTACAATTTATCGCAAACGAGGGGATTACATTTGATGAAAGATCAATTTGGAACGGTTTGGAATATTCGAGGTGAAGCAATTGATGGTCCGATGCTTGGATCTCAATTAAGAATGTATCCCAACTACGAAGCTTATTGGTATGCAGCAATCGTTTTTCATCCAAGCGCTCAAATCTATACACCTGAGGAAATTCTAGTATATGCAATCATCCCTGAAAACCAAGAACTCTTTGTCCCAGATGATAATTTGGCTAGAGACGTTATTATTATATCATCAATCATTGGATTAATTATTCTAGTTGCCATTATTGCGAGAAAGACCAAGGTCCAGAATCTCAATTAGCTACTTGAAGAGTAATAGACATGGGGGCTTTGTATCAGCCCTGGTGGTAATTGTGGATCGAAAAAACAAAGAGACATCAGAATATCTTGTTTGGGAGAAAAGATTCAATATAAAAGTAAAATCGTTATACCAGATTAATTACAAAGATATCGAAGAATACCAAAAAGAACGATAAACATTTTATCTGCAATTTATTGTGTCAAATTATGTCATCTGAAGCTTCCAACAGATACAAGACAGTTATCGCCAATGTATTTTCGGCAGAGAATAAACTCAAGTTACAGCTGAAGATCGAATCAAGCTTAGCACAAGTACAGGCTGAATTGAAGATTATCTCACAGGAAGACGCGGATGCAATATCCAATGCTGTCGATAAGGTACAGCTCACTAGAGTACAAGAAATAGAAGAAGAGATACATCATGATTTAATGGCTATGGTCAAATCGTTAGCAGAAGAGGCCGGGGAGGCCGGAGAAAAGATCCATTACGGAGCAACTTCAACTGATATTCAAGATTCGGTCTTAGCTCTTCAGATGACGCGAGGCAGAACCCTCATTTTACAAAAGCTCTCGGAATTAATGGATTTATTAGCAGAAAAAGCAGAGAATAACAAAAATGTGGCCTGTATAGGGAGAACCCATGGTCAATTTGCGGTTCCAACGACAGTGGGATTCAAGTTCGCCAATTTCTTATTTGAATTCATGCTGACTGAAAAGATGATCAAATTGGTTCCGCTAGATTTAGCTAAATTTTCTGGAGCAGTCGGAAATTACGCATCTTTAGGAAGAATGGATGTAGAGACAAAATTATTGGATCAATTGAACTTATCTCCTTGTCTAATATCAACTCAAGTGGTTTCAAGAGTAGTTCATTCACAATTTCTTATGGGTTTAGCACTGATTGCGGGGGTTTTGGAAAGATTGAGTAAAGAAATTAGGAATTTACAGCGGTCAGAGATCGGTGAGTGGTTGGAACCATTTGCTTCGAGACAAGTAGGTAGTTCCGCAATGCCTCATAAAAGAAATCCTCACAAATCTGAGCGAATATCTGGACTAGCCAGAATCATAAGAGCTAATGTCCAAGTCGGTTTGGAAAATGTAGCTTTGGAACACGAAAGGGATATAACCCATTCATCAGCTGAACGTATCATCATACCTGAATCTGCCAATTTAACTTACTATATTCTAGATTCAATGTGTAAATTGATATCGGGACTCCAAATCAACGAACGAAGAATCACGAATAACCTAATGCAGGCACTATCCAACGCTCAATCAGAACAAATTCTCTCACGTCTTACAGAAGTTATTGGAAGACAAAAAGGCCATGAATTGTTGACAAAGCATGTTATAGCTGATGAATATAAGATTTCGGTGTTAAAAGATCAAGAAATTATCAGAATAATCCCAATAGAGGAATTGGAAAAGATATTCTCAACCGTCGAAGTCGGACTAGCAACACAAAAAGTTGAAATGGTCATTCAGGCATACAAGGGAGGAGAATATTAGGCACAAGCTTTTCATTTCTACTTGTGAAAAAGAAAAACCCATTAAATTAATTATGCTAAAAATTTTGATCACACGACGATGCGGTCTCTAAATCATCTGGTTTCGCTCCAAGATATCACAGGGAACAAATTGAGCGAATTCTCAATCGCGCAGAAGACTAATATCCCGTAAGACAAACCGTCTGGAGATCAATTAATAAGAAGTATATTATCCTTTTATGAGGATTACGTCAAGTTGATAATTTACAAATTGTATCGGATTTTATGATTTGACAGAACGGATTATTAGGCTTTAAAGGCGTAAATAAAACTTGAAAGTTAGATGTCTGAAAGTGTAGAAATAATATCACGACTTCCGTCATGTCCGATTTACATGTCCATCATGGAGACAATTGATGGAAAACCAGAAGGATTGTCAGTTTGGAATTCGTTTGAAAATATCAAAGTAAAACGGATAATGAATAACGAATCAATGGCATCAACCTTCCTCTCACTAGCAAAGAATCTATCCGATATAGCAGAAGATGTTGACAAAGATGGGAAAATTATGAGAGTTTCTTTGAATAAAAAGACTTACAACATCTATTCACCTCATCCAAATGACGATTTTCAAATCTCATTCGTTGTTGTTTTCGAGGATAAGGATTCAATTCTAATAGACGGAAAAGCCAAGGAGGATCTAGTTAAGCGAATTGTAGAGGTTTTACGAAATAACAAAAATCTAAGAAATCATCTTGATTCAGTGTCTGAAAAGAGAATTTCTAAGGATACTCCTCTTTATCTCGAGGTTAGTAAAGGTGTGAGCGAAGCAATTGTGAAGTGGGATCAGAAACGAGTCAGGTATCTAGAAGACGAGATGACCGCAGAAAGGGACAAAGTACTAACAGAACTAGCAGCCCAAGCTGTTTTAGACGAAGCTCCTCCTAGAGATAAAACGTAGTCTCACGTTTTTACAGTTAATTAAGCCGCGTAGATTATGTTCTTGAGGGTATTATAAGTTTCAGTTACTTTTACTCCTGCACTCGCTTCAATCATGTGCGTTACCTTAGAGATTGCTCTAAAGACAGTACCAAGTCTCTCTTCGAATCTTTGTTGTTGAAGATAACGTACTGCATCTTCAAAAGTAACAATTGTGGGATGGTTAGATTGGGCCTGATTAATCGTTAACATATCATAAGAGATCAGCCAATTACCGGTTTCTCGTTGTAAGTGCACATTAGGGAAGCTGAGAATTTCTTCAATCAGCGTTACATTTGGAAACTTCGCGATCGGTAATCTACCAATGTGAAGGTATACATGTCCTCCATCAGATGTAACAATTCCATTCTTTTTGATGTATATTTGGTTTAATCGATTGATTATCTTCTCAATACCATTATAGATTTTTGACGCAAATTCTTGACCCTGATCTTTAAGGATTTTCTCAAATTCTTTTTTTGACTTGACATTGTTAAGTACTTTCTTAATTGAATTGGACCACTTACCCGAAATAACTTCATTGTAGGCAGGCTCGAACACAGAAGCAGGCGGGTTGTCAAACAATGTCAAAGATACGTTAAGAATTAATTGTTGGAAATCCTCCTGTCTCAATCCTTCTTGTCTGGCAATCATCGCTTTGAGCACATCAAGAACTTCTTCCCTGCTAGGAAGAATGTGATCGCTATCGTAGATGTAGGAAAGTATCTCATCTTCATCTGGAAACATTGCAACCTTGATTTTGTTTTTATAGGATTTCATTAGTTTAGAAATATCCTTGACAATATCTTCAAATTTGGATGTTGGGGATTTTTTTAGTTTCTCCATAGCCTTACTCATGTTTTGACTGAATTTAGAAATCTTCTTGTGAACATTTTTGGGAACTTCGTTCTTTTGTTTCGCCTCAGCGATAATTTGATCCCAGGGATCGATCACTTCTTTGTCCCAGAGCACCTGCATGGCATCTCCAAAGTCATCTAGCTCGTCCGCAACCCGCACACCTAATGAAACTTTTTGAAATTGATTTCTTGGAAGTACCAGTCTAACTTGTGTAAGCTCACTTAAAACTTTTTTACTTCCTTTACGAAATTCTTCCGCAATTTTATTCAATTCTTTTTGGATATTGGAGATCCACAGATCGATTTCATCATCGAGAACACCATCCAATCTGGATTTTGCGGCAATACTGACTGAATTAATCAAAACATCTGGATCGGTCACCAATTTGAAGAATACGTTTGCGTCAACATTTTTGAGGTCAATTTCCATTTTGTTACCGTTCTTTTCCAAGAGAGTAATTGTGTCGCTCGTTCTAAATCGGTGATAGATCGATTCATCAACTCCATTGATCTCAAGGACATAGCGACCACCTTTTAATTTCATTTCAACGATCTCCTCTTCCCCCACTTCGATTTTGAAACGATTGTGAGCAAGTGATGAAATTAAGATTTCACGAAATGAAGGAATAACCAATTCTGGTTCTTTTTTGGTTTCTGCTAGCGTCTCAAGGAAGGCTACCAACAGAAAAAGTGATTTGATAATTGGACCACTTTCTAGATAGTAATCTAAGAAATCGTTTATAACCATTCCATTGACCTCTTTAGGAAAGAGGAATTGATCTATTATCGTTTCAGCGAGGACGTGTACCACCGCAGTTCCTGCTGCATTAGTTAAAATAACTGCTTCTTCAATAGATTCCACTTGAAGTTGGGTAATTTCTTTTGTCTTAATGAGTTTTGTAATTTCACTAGTTCTCTTCTTATTGATGGATTTGTTGGCTTTTACAGCATCTGCAATCTTTTTACCGTCAATGAATTCCTGAGAGAAAGCAGTGATTAGGTCGACTCCGGGTTGACTCAGGGTAATATCCTGCATTCCTTCAATATATCCATCAAAAAATGACTTGACAAAATTACGGGAACTTTTATCAATCCTCTTCTCGATTGAGTGGTATAAAATTGATCCAAAGTTTTCAGTATGAAGGGTAGGTATAAGTTTTTGAAACTCTTTTTCTATCGTTTGATGATCCGGAGTGCTGAAAAACTGCAGAGGACTGTCATTGACTACATCCACGAAAGCAAGTTTTGAAAATTCTTTAAACAATAGACTCTCAGAAGCATGCAAACTTACGCTTGGAATGGTGTCGATGAATTTTCCTGACTTCTCCTTGATTTCTTGAATCATGTATTTGATGATTTCATCTTCAGAATCCCTAACTTTGTCAGTGATCTGATTTTTGATCATAGTGTAAATTCGCTTATGTTCGTTGCGTGGATCCGGTGAGTAGAGAAATGAGAGTGGACGTTCGTTTGCCAAGGTGTAAACTACCTCTGTGGCAAGACCTTCAATCAGTTTTTCTTTTTCACTGTTAAGCGGGACACCTTGAGACCATCTAGTGTCATCTGTTTTCCAGTTTGATCCCAGTGTATAATCATAAAGCGGTAACAGACGTTCCTTGTCCTTTAACAAATCGTTTACCAAGGTTTGCATGCCTTTTCCAGCTAATCGTTTATCATTTGGTAAATTTCGTTCGAATTTTACGATAGTTATTGCATTCAAAAATGCTTGAATTAGAGTTGAACGATGAATACCTTGTCCGGACAGTGCGTAATCGGCTATTTGACCAAACTGGGTGAGTTGTTTGCCTAAATTATTACAGACTGCTTGCACGAGATCCACAGTATCATCCTTAATGGTTGATCCTTGTTCTGCAGATACGACATAACTCATGATTAATTTGGTTTCTTCATTGACTGGTATTGCGAAAGTTCCAAATGATGAACTTTCAACCGCTCCAGTCATGAATTGAGATTCACCAGAGGAAGCTTCAACAGTAACTATGTCTTTTAATGCCATTAATGTGCTTGCAATGAGTTTAGAGTCCGTATCGGAAGCTAGACTACCTAACTCTCCCATTGTAATTCCATAATCACTCTGAATTGAAAGCCAAATTTTGACTGCCATGTATTGGAATAGCCCCTTCTCACATATATATCCTATCCTTCATTAGAAAAATTCCGATAAGAGAATGCATGTTTTTCGACAGCCAAAATTCAACTTTGGTAACTTTATGTCTGTGAAGTATTAGATATTCTTTATTTGATAGGTTATTTAAATACCGTTTTTCGACTAAAAAATCAGTTTTTAGCAAATAAGAACGATGTTACTATTTACAGTTTCACCTCGTTGTCAAATTAGAATCGAGTGAGTTTTAAAATTAAGTTCCTTGAGCAGACTTAAAATAAAAGGGCTTATAGCAAGCTCACATACTTATCTATTCAAGTTCCGATAATCCCAAAATAATTCACGTCTCCGTTCTCATTCTGGCGATTGTAAGTTCTTGCGGATGGTGGTCTAGTCTAAACAACGACTGAATGCCGGAATATCGGAGGCGTGGATAACGATCAACGAACAAATCCGAGAGCAATTGTGATTCTTTATATTCAGAAAGGAGGGTTAGTTCACATGGCTGCAGTTTGGAAGATCACAATTCTTGGAGATGCGGCAGTTGGCAAAACCTCTCTACGTCACAAGTTTATGGGAGAATCCACACAACAAGATTATCTTATGACCATTGGTGCAGACTTCACAGTGTATAGATTTAAAGGAAATACCCTTCATATCTGGGATCTTGCGGGTCAACAAAAATTCGGGAGCTTGAT
>JACZSS010000090.1 GCA_022574115.1 Candidatus Heimdallarchaeota archaeon
CTTTGCAAGCCTTCATCGTGCCTACAATGTGGATAAAGCGACATATCTAACCATGGATCAGATTACAGCTATTATGACGGAAATTCATTATGCTTTGATAAGCGAATACCTGAAATTAGGTTTAGACAAGTTTAACGGGCATGATCTTGGCTTCTTTAGATCAGTTTGGGCTAAAATCGTTAATTTTGCCAATAATCTGCGTATGAACTTGGATAGGTTGCCAACTTTGGTAACTCTTTTATTCTCATTGTCACAATCCTCTGACCCGGTTTTGATGAGAAGAGGAGTACAATCACTCATTCGGTGATAAATTGGATCGATCTCGGTGACTTTAAGATTGAGGGATCGATCTACTACGACTGCTTTCGGTCACTTTCGGGGGTTCTTTTTTGTGGATAAATTTGTTAAATGGATCCACTTGTTGATTCGGGCACAATTCGTAATAATGCAGAAATTTTATTCTTTTCGTCTGAACTAAAATTATTCGTCTCGATCAGTGCCTCCAGATCCAAAAGTCCATCTGCCCGCAAGACTAGGTCATGGGGTATCTTTGAGATGTAATTGTTGTTCAATCTCAGTTGCCGTAGTTTGGTTAGTTTAGTTAACCCCGTAGGAATCTCTCGTAATTTATTTTCTTCTAGCTCCAATATCTCCAAACTCGATAGGTTCTCAATAAATGCTGGTATTTCTTGGATCTTATTGATACCTAATTGAATCACTCTTAATTTTTTTAGAGGGGCTAATTCATCCATATTTTCGATTTTGTTGCCCCTCATCCATATTTCTTCTAAATTGGTTAGTTTGGAAATCCAGTGAGGTAAGGTGGTGATCCTATTTCCCGTCAAACTTAAATGGGTCAGATCCAAATCTTGAATACTGCCGGGTAGCGTACGTAATGTAATCTGGTTGCTACCCATAGCTAGATGTTTCACTGCTTTGGGAAATGTGATCGATTGAAGATTTTTAGCAGATCTGTCAGTACTTCCCTCTTGAAAGAGATTGTAACTTTCATTAATATAAAGATTTGTTATGTGTTGTAAGCTTCCTAATGAGCTAGGAAGGACACGATCAGTATAGTTTGCTATCCCTAATTCTGTCAATTCATCAAACTTGGACAAAATCGGGATCAATTCTTCTAGATAATCATAATTCACCCTTAAATCTGGATGAATGGTTCGCCCGCTAATCTTTATCGAGTAAATTTTATTATTTTTGTTAAAAAATACCGCTGATAAGATATTCAACTCGATTCCCTCGTCAGCCATAAAATAATCTACTAGAGAGCGTAGCTCACTGGAGCCCATTAATCTTCTATCAAGCGGTGTACTCATCCTCATTAGATATTTGGAATAGAATCATATATTAATATAACTGTCAGGAATCGAGATATCGGGTTAGATCTTTTCAAGTACTAATTTGTCTTCTTAATTTTTTTATCTGCGTGCTCAATAGGGATATTAGTAAGAGCTCCCATGCTTGGAACATCGTCTACCTCCTGAACCACCATCTTGTCCCATGGAACATTCTTGCCATCCACCAGATCTCGGATATGGTCATCCCATTCCATGTAATCCGGTGCTTCAGGTTTCTTGAAATCTTTCCCTGCGGTTATTTTCTCATGAAGCTTGGTTATAGCAAAAATCAGTGCATCTGGACGGACTGGACAGCCAGGGATGTAGACATCTATTGGTATGATCTCGTCGGCACCGCCGATAATCGAGTATGACTGGTAGTACTTACCACCGCTGGTGGCACATTCCCCCATTGCAATCGCATACTTAGGATAGGGGATCTGTTCCCATAATAATCTCAATCGTGGGGCTAGTTTGTGACTAACGGGACCATTAATAATCAAGACATCAGATTGTCTCGGTGATGGACGGAAAATCATTCCAAACCTTTCGGTATCGTACCTTCCAGTGCCAGCTGCCATCATTTCAAGTGCGCAACACATGATACCAAAAGTTAATGGCCAAAGACTGCTCCGAACAGCCCAATTCTTGCGTCCCTCGATGAAGTTCTTGACAAATGTAAATCCCATATAACTAATCCTTACTCCGGCTATATTAAAGAGGTAACATGAAGCTTTAAAATTAAGGATATTTGAAATCCTGATTTTATTAAATAGAAAGTATAATTTCAGAAAATGACATCCAGTCCATTTTGATCGATTTGGGATACACATTGTAAATAATAATTTGGTAACAATCAGTACACCGAATTTTTTCGGTCATGTAGCCACAAAATTGATTTTTCAATAAACTGATTAATTCATCCATAAGCGAAATTGAAGTAACCGGTTATTGAATATTATACTTAGTGGGAGTTGGGCGAAAGTATTAGATCAAACGGTTTATATTGATTGAGACTAACTTATTCTAAATGGCGGAATATTATTTGGATATCGAAACCACTGGGTTTGACCCAAATATTGAAAAAATAATCAGCATTCAATTCCAGCAAATAAATTCAAAAACAGGTAAAACATTAGGAGATTTAACAATTTTAAAAGAATGGGAGAGTACTGAAAAGGAGATCTTAACAAAATTCATTGATAAATTAAACCCAAAAAGTAATTTTAGTTTTATTCCAATCGGTTTTAATTTGAGCTTTGAATTTAAATTTCTAAAAGTAAAATCACAAAAATTATTAAAAATTGATCTTGAAAATTTTTTATATCATGATATGCCAAAAATTGATATTAAAGATACGTACATAATGATGCGTGAAAATATGTTCAAGGGAAGTTCACTTGATTCGTTTGTTGGGAAAAAATGGAGCAATTCTATGGTTCCAAAATGGTATCGAGAAGAAAATTACAAGCAAATTGAAATGTACATTGAAGATGAAACAAACCGATTTATGGACGGTTATCAATTCTTAAGAAAACATCTTCCCACACTATTAACCAAATACAAGGAATAGTAAGCCTGCATTTAGATTGAGATAACCGAAAGTAAATGAATAATTATTTAACTGGAGCATTGAGAACTATATCTCCCAAGATGTCCCACATGTGACTAAGGGAGTTTAAACTCTCAAGATATTTTTTCCCAAAATCAGTATTTTCATCTAAAGTAACAATATTTACATCAAATACGTTGGTCATCTTGATCGCCTCAACAAAATCCGTAACGGACCTTTCTTGTTCTGTACTGAGATCAAACTTAGGCAAAATTCGCAATTGGAATATTAGACCTTTAGCGTATAAATCAAGCCACTCATCTTGAAATTCTGATAATCTGTCAGCAAAATGGTCCTTATGTTCAGATTTAATAGGTTTGAAAGTTCTGAGTTGTTCAGCTGATTTTAGAATATCAACATAACTTTCAACAACTAACTCTCTTTCTTCTCGTTCAGCTCTAATCCGAGTTAATTTTGACAATTCAGCCTTCAAACTACGATCCATCTCAGACATATTTTCATTTGACTTTTTATTTAACCAAAAGATAACGCCTATAAGAACCAAATCACCGAGAATAACAAATATTTCAAAGAGCATAGTAGTTGTAAAATCAATGTGAATTAAGTTTTGAGTAAAAGGGATACAATTTTTTGACAACAAAAGTAAAATTTAGGAGAGCAAACCATGAAACAATCAATAAATTAACTTTCAATTAGTAGTATTTTGTGGTACCACCTTCGGGGCATCTTTAAGATACATATGTATCTTAAGGATGCCCCGAGGTTGAAACTGTGATTCAAGTGACATTCTTACCTTAATGATAAATTGTATAATCCTTTTATCCAATCTTCAAATACAATTAATTCGTGTAGATATTCATCTCTTACCCTAATCAGTTCCTCATTATTACCTGACTGTTGGGTTAATTGAAAATCAGTGGTAATCTTCCTTAATTTATCAATACTTTGTCTGCCAAATAATAAGTTTGGATTCGAAACGTGAAGACCTCCACGGGATGCATGAACTAGACGTTTTAACGATTGATTGCCAGCAATTACACCCACGCCACTCCCCTTGTCAATCATAGCTTTATCGCTCTGAATTTTTTTCAAAATATCTTCTCGATTACCTCTCATTTCAGAATACACATTTTCCCAATCATCTCGATTCAATGATTTTTCAAGAAGTTCGCTTAAACCGTCGATGGCATTCGAGACTCTAACAATGTCGATTCTGATTTTAAAAAATCGAGATTCCCAGAGTGCTAAACCTAAAGCAACTACCAAGAATATGTAAACTGTGATTCTTACCTTTAGGCCGTTTCCATTGTACCAGCTAAATATAAATGCCTCACTTCCCCAAGATGGGAATATTAATAGAATTAGGCCTGCAAAAAAGTATCTCCAATATGTTAGAACCCTGTATTTGAAGATTGAAAAATGTGCATGTCTCCATGCATTTGATAAACTGGCTATAGGTAAAAATCCCTTTCTATAATCAATCCATCTCAATATTAGGAATAGGAGCTTATAGACAAAATTAAAAAAAATTGCAATGAATCCAGTTAACAGGAAAAATGCAGTAAGACTCTCTTCCTTGTCAACAGAGGTTAATCTTGAAGCTAATGCAAATGCTAGCAATAAAGTTGCTGAAATATCCTCTCTATTTGGGCGAATAAAAGTTGAACTCACTAAATGCTGATTTTCGGTGTTGTACTAATTACTTTCGGTTAACTGCCACTATCTGCAATCTTCATTAACTGGTCCGATAGTATATTTCTCAAAGAGCGACCAAAATCTGAATATTACAATTTCTACCTCGAGGTCAAGCAGTGGACTGCAGAATTTAACAACCCCAATCTTATGACTACGTTTGATCCAACTACAATCCGTGAGGGCTGGCTCTATTACTGGAAGAAACTTTGTGAAGTTTACAAAATTGATCCGATCTACAATCTTGAAAATGAAGGATTGAAATTATTCGAAAAAATTAATGATTATGATAATTTAGAATACAAATTCATTGAATTGACATCTAATATCAAATCTGTCCATTTCGAAGATGAATTAGAAAATTATGTGCTAACGCAATATAATTCATTCAGTCTCGAAGATCTTGATTATGAAAACTATGA
This sequence comes from Candidatus Heimdallarchaeota archaeon, assembly GCA_022574115.1. Taxonomy (GTDB): domain Archaea; phylum Asgardarchaeota; class Heimdallarchaeia; order Heimdallarchaeales; family Kariarchaeaceae; genus LC-2. The sequence goes on from JACZSS010000090.1 coordinate 5,040, forward strand.
GATTTATCAACTGTATAATTGTATCGCTGAAAATATCAAAAGCTGTCCCACAAGCTATGATTTCGTTTACCAAGTCAAGCATAAAGAAATCAAGTTTCGTGGTATGGAGTCAGCCTTAAAATCAGCCTTGGAAGGATTGAAAGAGCGATCGCATATTGAACACAAACTTCGAAAATATTTCAGTTATGATATTAATTCAATTCGAAGATCCAAGGACAAAAAAGTCAACGATTACTGGATAACCAAACCTTTTGAGTTCAAAAAAGATCAAGCTGAACCGATAATGAAATCAATAGTCAGACGTTTAGATGAAAGGATCTTAACAGATGGAATGAGTTATTTCTATCATATCAATTTGGAAAGTCCAACATTTAACTCAATGCTGAAAGCAAATTTAGATCTGTACTATTCGAGAAACATAATCAATACATCAATGCACGCTACTAAAATTTATCTGGCTACTCATAAATCATGTCCCAAATTAACTAATTGCACGAAAGAAAGTTGTACTAAACTTCATTGTCTATGGATGGATTATGGAGCCAAACAGCCAGTACATGATGACACAATTTGTAACAAAGACTGTAAATTTATCGAATACGTTTATTCTGATCCAGTCAAACTACCCACACCAAAAAAAGGTCAAGTAATCATAACTCCATTAAGATTTCGAGTGAAACCACAATTCAAGACCATACGGGAAATCAATAAATACGATAATCAAATAAAATCGTATGAAATAATCAGACCAATCGATTCCCAAAGTATGGATATTAAAACTTTAAATGATCTCAAAGATAAAGAAATTGCAAAAGAGGAGAACGGAAATTATTATATTATTGATCATAAAAAATATATCAAATGGGAAGCGAAAGAATTCAGGCAAGAATGGCTTGAATTAAAACTCTGGAATCGAACTTATTCAATTTCAATTGAGAGATACAAATCCACCGATTACAACGCAACTTTAGCAATTGATCTTAGACCTCAAAAAGGTTTATACACCAAATCAAGATCTATTACGGCAAAACTGCATATCAATCCCCAATCTTACAATGTAATTTATTTACAGTTATTCGAAACAACGATTAGAGAAAGTCTTGAGAATCTAGAATCCTTACAAATTATCGTTCAGAAATTGTTTGAAGGTGAAGATATGCATTTCTTCGGTAGGAACAATTCAGCGACCATCAAGGATTTTTATGATAAACCACTCAATCAAATACACGCCTTTTATCAAGGAATCACTAAAATGATAATCCAAGATAAAATTAGACAAACCCATGTAAAACTTACTCAAATGACTATCTCGGATCAATACTATACAGATTGCAAGGATAAGGATCTCTTAATGAGTATGTTATCTTACAATGGAATGAAATTATTCAATCAAAATGAGCCAGTTATCCGAAACAAAGACGGTTCAATTGATTATAAGAAATCTGCTGAAGCACTGAAAACACGCTCTAAAAAATTAGCTGCTTATCCCCATAAATCAAGCGAAGGTTATACTGTTTCACAACTCAAAAAATGGACATTAAGCACTTATTGGAAAAATCGTAGATGGATGAAAAATAAAGCTTTGAGGGTTGGAAATAGAAAAGATTTATCTGATATTCAAATTAAAAATGTTCTTCAAGAACAGATACCAAATAATTTAGTTCGATTTGAAGTAGCTCTTTGGGGAATTCAAAACATCCTGCTTGCTGATCCTTTGAAGATTTTAGCTGAGGTTCGTAAATTGCTTGATAGTATTGAAAAGTTTGTTAATTACATAATCGATGATCTAACAATACAAGAGATGTTTGTAGAAATGATCAGTTTAGTTCCAAGATTCTATTATGATGAAAATGCTGATCCAATGCAGATGGAACAACCACCGCCTTTCATTATCTCTTGGTAGAGAAAGAGTATCTCGAATAATACTCAAAAAAACTCGAGTTTTTTCACCTGTTTAATGGATACTCCGTCTATCCTTTCAATTTTGTTAATTATTAGCCATATTTATTAGACACTTATTTTATTTATGAATGGATTCTTAGTTAATTAATTGGTAAAATAGTTAGTTTTAGCTCACCTTCCCACATTGGAGCAATAGTGTATATATGTTACTTAATGATGCCCCGAGGTTAAATTAACTAAAAATTGCAATTAACGCTAAAATTATTGCTCCAATCGTTGCCCAAAGTGTCCATTTTGCAGTTTTATAATTCCGCAATGATAATTCTCTTTCTGTGATTCTCCGTTTTTCTTCTAAGTGTTGTATAGTCAATTTTCTTACTCTATCTATGGGATGAGTCAAATCATCTGATATTTCTTCATGTAACTTACTCAAATAATCATAAAAAGCTACTAATTGATTAATCCCAGTTGAAATCGTTGAATTAAAATGATCAGACATTTCATCCTTTGATCCTTTAAATTGAGTTCTTGCTATTTCAAATGACAACCCCCATTTATCCAATTCGTCGATAACTTTGACAATGGTATTCCAGTCCCTAAATTTGTTTAATTTCTCTTCTCCATCAATAATGTCATGCACAGAATTCATTATGTGGATCTGTATTAAAAATGATTTCTCAATATTATATTTATTTATTGTAATCATCGTTACTTTCGGTTAACCCAGATTAACTGCAATATTCATCAACTGGACCAAGTAGATTTATTGTTAAATGATTTAAGAATTTATAACAGAGAAGTCTGATTTGTCATCCTTAAACATTGCAATGTAATCAAAATAGATCGATCTTGTACAATCAAAACAAATTAATCTCACCATTGGTACAAATGTGTCAGTTAGTGGTTGACGATTCTTGAAATTAATCCCGTTTGAAACTCGAAGTATATTATCCATTCCTAATTTTCCTCCGCAAGATCCACAGTCCATACTCACTTTAAGCAGTTCAAGTCTTTTGCCAATTTTGATCATTTCAGATTTTGGCAATTTGTCTGATTCAGGCATATTTGATTATGTGACTATTGATTTAAAGCCTGATCGAAATAAATGTGATTGATATGTCTAAGTTTACTTTCGGTTATAGTACTTGAGGTTCAACCTTTCGTCTGGATAAATATCTAAAATTGATCCTTG
>JACZSS010000091.1 GCA_022574115.1 Candidatus Heimdallarchaeota archaeon
AACCTTGGCTAAATTTGGATCTATATTAGGTTTTACCGTTACAGTAAATGACAGTTTGGCTGATAAAGAGGCCTACCCGACGGCGGATAATCTAATTAACACCTTAGACTATGACGAAATGGAAATTACTTCTAATACGTTTGTCATTGTTGCCACTCAGCATAAAGGTGATCATAAATCGTTGAAGAGAGCATTGAGTAGTAAATCTCCTTACATTGCACTCATTGCGAGTAAGAAACGAACAGAATTAACATTTCAGTATATTCTTGAAGAAGGGGTTGATCCTAGTGAATTAAAACGAATTAAAGCGCCAGCAGGATTAGATCTTGGTGGAGCTGAACCTGAAGAAATTGCATTAAGTATAATTAGCGAGATCGTAGCTACACAAAATAACGGGTCAGGTAAAACTTTGATGGAAGTCAAAGGTACTCGAATTCCTGATTTGGACGTTTCCTTGAAAAACAAATAATTTGAAGTATTTTTGAAACTTATATTAGTTGAAATTTATCGATATCAATTACCAAACCCTACTAAAAATGGTGCATCTGCCATTGAAGACCAATTAGCGTAATCAGCGCGTTCAATTCCTAGATGCTCTCGAATAACTGTTATTCCACCCGCATGGTAAATGTCGTGTGCATTAGTACGCATTAGGACCCAAGGCATACTGGGCTTCTCAGATTCATCTGTTATCCATTGAAATCCCTTTCTTCTTTCCTCATATTTCATTGCACAGACCATATAATTTGATACTTCGGTAAATTTACGAAAGAAGGGTTTCATGGAAATATGGGGTTTTACCTCATCAAACTGGTCTTCATAAACCTTATTGATCATTTTTATTTCAAAATTTAATATTTCTACTCCCAAAGAACGAAAATTCCAAGGTCCTTTGACTGGCTGGACCCATTGATCCTGAGTAATCCCTTCATAGAGCGAGCGAATGTGCATTCTTGTATGACGGTGTGCCTCTATCAGCCCTTGAGTAAGTGAATGATTTGGATAAGTGATGTTATTTACAGACATTACTTTATTTTTGGCTAAATTCATTGTCATGTTAACTTCCTCTGGTCAGTGCGTCGATTTCAGCTCCTTTCAATGATAGAACCCCCTTTCGTTTCCCCATCGGTCCATACTGGCTTCATTTTCTTCGATGCTCATCATAATCTCAAATGATAATGCTTCAAAAAGAGAGTCTATAAGGATTGCTTTCGTTAGTTTTCCGAAGAGTCCCAAATATTGATCATATGTAAAATCCAAAGTGACCTCAGTCTCATTTTCTTCAATTTCATCAATCTCAATATTTCCTACAGAAAATATCGTAGGACCAGCATGACCTCTAACAACGTGCATCCGAACCGTTTTCTTATCTGGATCTAGACTAACTCGTTCGGTATAATATCCACCATCATGGAAGAAATCAACTTCCCCTGACTTAATTCCAAACTCACAATCAATACATTTTACGATTCCCTCAGTAATTTGATGTAGATAATGATTATTGGCTAATTCACTGATTACATCCCATACTTCGCTTTTGGATTTATTGAGTCTTGCAGTCTTAGCTAAAATATTCATGATAATCACCTTTTAATCCCGGAATTATCTATAACCATTTCTAAAAGGAATGATTGTTCCAATTAGAATGATTGTTCCAGAAATACTTAAATTATGAGAGTATTTAACATATATAAGTATGTCCTGTGGAGTTAACTAAAAGTGAAAAAAATTGATCCTCGATTCATGATAGCGGGAGTAACAATCTGTTTAAGATTCCTGTAATTGTCTGATATCAATTTACTGTCAGTTAAACCTCTTTTTGAAGGAGGTGCGGCTATTCACGTCAGAGATGATTATTGCTTAAAAACTTGTCATATTTATAATATATATTATTATCAAATAATCCTTTAATACAAAACCATGGGATATTAATTATGGCAAAATTTTCCAACGGATTACTATTGATGTTGATTGCTACCCTAACTTCAATCCCAAGTAGCAGTCAAACCTCCTTACATCAATTAGAATATGAGGAATACAAATCTAACTTCGAATCGATCTATTCATTACCGGTATAGAATTTCTAGTGGACGGAGGATATCTGGAGTTGTAAACTCGATTCGGTCAATCTAGTATCAGAGATTACCTCCCCTCAGCTTTTTTAAAAAAAATTTAGTCTTTTGAATCGAATTACGAGCTCGTAGTTTGTCTCACAAAGCCTTATCTTCTAATAAATTCTGGAATGATTGGTTTAATAAATGCCCAACTGCTATCTAGTTCCAACTACTAACTTAAATAATAGCCAGCCAAGTAGATGTCGTAAGCTATTTGATAAAATGACTGCAGAGGTACAAGATGGGAAGAACCAAGGTATTTAAACCGGAAATCGCCGTAAAGATAGCTATGTTCGTTTTCTGGAAAAATGGTTACGAAGCGACTTCTATGGATGATCTTCTCAAAGCGATGAATATCTCTCGAAGCAGCTTTTACGATACTTTTGGGAACAAAGAAAATTTGTACATTCAAACAATCAATTTTTTTGCGACAATGTCTGATTACTCGTGGCATCAGTTCACCTTGCGATCTAAAGAAGATGCATCTCTTGCGGAAATAGTTCGCCAATTCACTGGCGCACGAATTACCCAGGTAATGAATCCGGATCTTCAGGGATGCTACGCAGCGAATTCTGCATTAGAATTGGGTGGACATATTAAAGAAGTTCAAATTTCATCAAAGAAATTTTTTGATATGTACCGGGAAGCTTTTGAGTTCTGTTTAACAAATGCTCAGAAAAAAGGTGAAATTTCCGACCATCACAATCTAAGTAGCACTGCACTTTATCTTGTCAATGCAATCTCTGGACTAAGCGTTCTCGCCAAATCTGGCTCTTCCGTAGAAGAAATTGACAGTATTATTAAGGCGACATTATCCATCTTCAAAGACTTCTCTTCCGAGTTGTATGCCAAAACTATCAAGGATGTTGAGAAGAAATACTTGCCAAAAATGCTGGATATGATGGAAAAATATCCAGAGATTGATGTATAATTTTTCTTTATATCGATTTTGAAAAATTCCTTAAACTTCACACCTGTCGACAATTCGGCCAATAATTTCCAGTTTTCTCACCGTAATCTTGTTAATAAGTGTAAATGACATGAGATCAATGCTTCTTTTTGCAGCAGTTTCTTCAACGTGGTCAACAGTTGTTGGAATTGTGCTAATGTTAAAAAAAGGTAGTAAGCCAATCTTGATATAAGCATTGAAGAAATTAGACCAGGTACTTGAACCAGTAATAGTCTGACTAAGTCTTAAATCAAGAATTCAGGAAATTTTGTCAAGATACTTAAATTGCTGGTGTTAACTAAGGTAGTGAATAATAGTCATAAGCGAGGTTTTTGGGATGGTTTAGATCTAGAATTGCTTATTCAAGGATTCTCTTACGAGGCCCCAAGAATATCCCCAGATGGTAAAAAAGTCGCATATATTCAAAGCCTAGAGAAAGGATCTTTTCTCTTTATCTATGATATTGAGAGCCAAAGTCACCAGCAATTGATTTCTCGAAATTCCCTTTCAACCGGGACACCGTACGGTGGTGGAACATATTGCTGGTCCCACGATTCTAAATTTATTTATTTCACTTCAAAAGGAAAACTACACCGAATCGATGCAGATGGCGGTCTAGAGGAGCCGTTAAATTCGCTTGGTAACTCATTCTCTCTCTTTGCATCTGCCGATTGGTTACTATTCTCTGTTGAGCACGATGATCATATGTCTCTTGGCCGACTAAAACTCGACGAGAACATTCATAGAAATTGGCCGGCGCGATTACCGATTGAAGATAATTTCTTTTACGATGCGACCATCAATTCAGGAACAGGTTCAATTAGTGTTCATTCATGGTCTTTTCCAAATATGTCCTGGAACGGATCCAAAATAGAAATACTTTCGTTTGACTTTACAGATTCGTCGAAACTAACGAGAACTAAAATAGCAGGAAGTACAACCATTGCTACCTCTCAGCCAAAATTTTCTCCGGATGGATCTAAAGTTAGTTTTTTACACGAAGAAACTGGTTGGTTAAATTTATGGACAGCAAATGCTGACGGCTCAGATCCAGAAATCTTAGTGGATGAAAAGTATGAACACGCATACTCGACCTGGGTAACTGGCTCCTCAAATCATGTTTGGATTGCTAATGATCAAATAATTTTTACCAGAAATGATCAAGGGTTCCTCTCGCTTGTTCACGTGAATACTAAGACTAAAGAGACTACACCGATAAATTTACCAACAGGATATTATTCTGCTCTAAATGTCTCAGGTAATGGTGAACGACTAGTCTGTCATTACAACAACTATCACACAAAAGGCGAAATTTGGTTGATTGAGACGAACACGATACTCTCCGAGTCACCTAGTATGAGGGTTGTGTGTAAATCTGGAATCAAATTGTCCAAGTTGATCAAATCTGAATTCATAATACCCAAAAGAATTGAATTCACAACTCGGGATGGCAGCTCGTGTTATGGATTATTATATGCCAAAAAAGATATCAATGGTCAGGTAACTAAAGCTCCAGTCATCATCTCGGTCCATGGTGGCCCTACCGGAATGCGAACCAATAATTGGGATAATGGTCCACAATATTTTGCCTCGAGAGGCTATGTTGTGTTTCAGGTAAATCATAGAGGGTCCATCGGCTTTGGAAGAGACTACCGTGAAATCCTAAATGAAAACTGGGGTATATACGATGTTCAGGACTCCATTGATGGACTTAATTACTTACACGAACAAGGGATCGTTAATAAGGAAAAATCGATCATTATGGGTGGTTCTGCCGGTGGATACACTGTTTTGATGACTCTTGCGACTGAGCAAAAGGTTTTCACTGTTGGGGTAGATCTGTTTGGTGTGTCAGACAATTTTCTATTGGCAGAGGATACTCACTACTTGGAGAGTCATTACACAGATACACTTGTAGGACCGCTTCCAGAGGCAGCTGCAAATTATATCAAACGATCACCAATTTTTATTGCTGATCAAATTGTGGATCCACTATTGATTCTACAAGGTGAGGATGATCCAGTTGTTCCAAAGAATCAGAGTGAAAAAATTAAGCAAAAAGTCAAAGGTCCAGTTGAATATAAGCTATACAAGGGGGAAGAACACGGCTTCAGTAAACTTTCTTCACTCAGGGATATGTACCCGAGGATTGAGAAGTTCATTAGGAAGTATGTTCTGTATCGCTAAGGAGCTGGGATGACATATCTAGAAGGGTTTTGATCGCTCGAAACGAAATAAGTTAAACTTCTATTTAGACGACTTCAGACGATAAGTTTTCTGGTAGCTGCTTCTTTGTTTAGCATAAATGTGATCTCCCTGACCTTTGACTGGTCCAATTACTGACTTATGGGAGTGAAGATAAGTACTAAGTGGATCGAGTTTGTCTCAAGTTCAATTAAACATCTAATTCTCAAATACTTTATTTGATTATAGAAATTTTAATTCGTCGGTACATCATAACTAAGGTTTCGATTCACAGCTTCTATATCATCCACAGGAGTCAATGGAAAATGAGTAACGTCCGAGCTAGGTTCACCATTGCCCAATATATACTCATGCTGTTTTACATTAGACCACGAACCGAAAAAACTTAGTTTGTAAAAGCCTATTCTGACCATTATACGTAGTTGTGTGACGCACAAATAAACACTACAGTCACCATAATACCACTCCGTCACACGTGTGTTATGCAAAAGAATTGGAATTTCGACACGGTCACTTATCCCAAAATTATCCCAATCAAATGTTTCTTCAAGTGAAAAAGTCGCCAAATATGTGAATTCATTTTGGTCGATGTCATCGGTACTCTTGGTGTATTCCACGGAAGTCCGTGATTTCATAAGATTGAGTGAGTTTGAGACTAGCAAAAAATCCACGGGGATTACATCCCAGTAAAAATCATCATCAGATCCGTAACGTGCTGACACAAGAATATCAAAGGTAATCTTTTGTCTCCGCTCATGATTATCTTCATAGCCTAATGCGACACCGATGGGCCACAAGCTATGAGTTTGACCATTTGAGTTGTTCTGGAACATTGCATACGCATAAATTTTTATCCAACTCTCAGTTATCTCAGGTTCTGTACTCTCATATGCAAATGGTCCCAAAATGGATCCGTACTTTGGGGGATTTGAAATCACAAAACTTTTTGGATGGCCAAAGAATTGCACAAATAATAGTACCAAAATAATGAAGATTACAAAAAGAGCCATGATCCTCCTAAATCGCAGATTTTGCATTACCTAGTATGAAAACATATCGATATAATTCTTTTGTGTTCTTGAATAATTGATTGGAGTATTTTCTCGGGAAGTCAAAGAACGATTCTTCAACAATTTTTCTTTAGCAACACTGCTAATGGATTTCACAAATTTCTCAAAAGTCTGAAAACTCATCTTCCAGTTGGTTTACAACTAAATCAAGTTAAGATTGCTCTGGAAGCAACGACTCATTATTACATTGTCCTTGCTCGTTGGTTATCTCATCACGGCATGAAGTTAATTATTTGCAATCCTAGACAATCCAAATACCTTCGTAATGTCTTAAAACCCTACTTCAAGACGGATCCCATCGATAGCCAAGTTCTGGCTATCGGAGCAGATCTTGATCTGCTCAAAGGAGAATTGTATAGCCAAGAAGCGGCACATCTCAAAGAATTATTGCAGTTGAGGAAAAAACTTAGCCACGATCTGGTTGGATTGAAGAACCAGGTCACACGTTTGGTGGATCTAATTTTCCCAGAAAGAGATCAAGTAATCAAAGATCTGTTTTCCAAAACCTCTCTCAAAGTGTTGGAAATTGATCCAACACCTAGCCAGCTGTTGAAGCTGGGTCAAACAGAACTGGGACGATCGATTGATCGATATTAAATATTTAGTTGAACTTAAGACGGCCTAGATCGATCGGAGATAATATCTATATTCATCGAGATCTAACTTGTGGCGTTCCACAGGGTCTTGATACCATAAATGTAGGGCGCGAGGAAAACAACCACCATAAATACAAAAAAGAAAATAAGCTCCATTGAACTCAGACTGCCATAAACAACAGTGTCTAGAAAATCTCCAAATTCGGTGAGGAATCGCATAATGAAAACTAACAGCATCATTCTCTTAGAACGCTTGTATAATGCTAAACCAGCAATGATAGCTGCCACTAAATTACGGAGTCCATATTTGACATTCCCCGTATCTATTGTTGTACCATTCAATAACGTAACTTCGCCGAGATCTGCGGTAAAAAATGTCATGAGACCAAAAGCAAGTGGAGCACCAATCATTACAAGAACTCCGTACCACATCATCCATCTGGGGAGGTCATCTGTTGCAGAATCAGACATCTCAGGTTCCTCCATGAGGCGCAGAGAATGTTTGTTCATTGGTTACATTACTATCAGTCAAGATTTGTCTAATGCTGGAAACTATGAATCCACCAATCTTGAAGTAAAATTGTTCGTGATCCTTATTTAAAGAAATCATTATTTTCAATTTAACCAAGTGTTTGAATTAAAGGTTCAGAATATGGATTTAAAGTTGGTTTATGGCGATAAACTAAGTCTAGACAAATCAATCTTAGGACTTTAGATTTCAACGATGGATCTCGATACGATAGATCGATTTCTCTTCTCCTGAAAGAATCGTAAGGGGAAAAAGCTGGAATAGTAAAAGATCCAAAATCGAGAATCTTAGTAGTTTTTATGATCCCAACATGGTAAGGGGTCGCTTGGGCTTCAATCTTGCAAGTTGTTGCTAGCTAGCCAAAGATGTGATATTTATTGAAGGAGATGAAATGCCAGAACTAGTAATTTTATTTACAACTAGTTGGTGACATCTGACGAAATCATCAATCGTTATACAATCCGTGTCCTAGAATTAATAAAATTATACACCATTGAGATGTGTATAGGGAATTATATTAATTTAATGGGATCAGATTATCCAAAATTCCCTCAATTAATGTAAAGTTGTAGACCATCAGTAAATAAACAATTAAGGTAATCATTGAAACCAATAAGAAATTCAAAAACACCCCTAGACCGTCTATACTCTTCCTAAGGACAATACAAT
>JACZSS010000092.1 GCA_022574115.1 Candidatus Heimdallarchaeota archaeon
TGCAATTCCAAAAGGATTGCTCCCAACAGTTATATTGATAATAACATTATTGTTACTTTTATTTATCCTTGATACTGTATCAGGTCCATCATTAGCAACCCAAACAGAATCTTGATCAACTGCAACTCCCAAAGGTCTATCCCCAACACTTATAGTTGAAATAACTGTATTGTCACTTTTATTTATCCTTGATACTGTATCAGATCCCAGATTAGTAACCCAAACAGAATCTTGATCAACTGCAATTCCAATAGGATTGCTCCCAACAGTTATATTTATAACTGAATTGTCACTTTTATTTATCCTTGACACTGTATTAGATCCCTGATTAACAACCCAAACAGAATCTTGATCAACTGCAACTCCATAAGGACCACTCCCAACATTTATAGTTGAAATAACTGAATTTGTACTTTTATTTATCCTTAATATGGTAAAACCATCAGCAACCCAAACAGAATCTTGATCAACTGCAATTCCAACAGGATTACCCCCAACACTTATAGTTGAAATAACTGAATTGTCACTTTTATTTATCCTTGATACTGTATCAGATCCCAGATTAGTAACCCAAACAGAATCTTGATCAACTGCAATTCCAAAAAGACCACTCCCAAGACTTATAGTTGAAATAACTGAATTTGTACTTTTATTTATCCTTAATACTGTACCAGCTCCACTATTAGTAACCCAAACAGAATCGTCGGTGGCTTTGGCAAAAGACAGTGGCATCAGACTGGCAAATGTAATAAGAAAAATGGAGAACAAAATGATTAGGGCAATAAAGCTAATGTGTCGATGCGAGTCAGTTTTAATAGTCAACCTCATCTCCTCTATACTCACTTTTTGTAGCATTTAAATCCCTGCTTTTTTTTGGCTTTTTTGGGATCCAACGTATTCTGAATCGTTTTGATTAATAAATTGTATCAATTCTGTTCCGCTGATACCAGGCATAACTGAATCAACAGTTACGATGTCTGGAGTTGTCTCGTGTAGCATTGTCTTAGCCTCCTCTCCACTTTTGGCAAGCCCAACAATTTCATGCCCAAGCTTATCAAAATAAGATTTCAAGGCGTGATTCGCTAATAATGAATCGTCAACGATTAATACTTTCATGTAAAACACTTTTTCTAATGATTTGTATTTTTTCTATTGAGAATGATTATTTAAAGATTACATTGTCGATGTTGTATATCGATCATCCATTAGGAGGGATTTTGGAGTAAATAAAATAACTTTTGCATTAAGTCAAACCGAGTATTCTAGTCAGCATTAAAAAAGTCGTTTGATTAAATAATACAAAGAATATAAGTTTAAACTTATGATATTTGTATAATCATACACCAAAGCTTACGGTTTAACGAACCTGAAATCAAATTTCGTACGAAGTGTGTTAAAAGGATTACCACTTATTTTTTTGTCTAGTTTATCAGGGACTCTCCATATTATTGATCGCCCAAACTTGGTATCATCGTTCAACCTTGCAGATTATCATTTGTGGGGATGGATTGACCGATCGATAATTAATCTAATAATCATTACGTAATATTTAAAATGGTTTACAACGACCTCTTCTTACTAAAGTAAACCATCGCAAATGGAACAACCATGATCAACCAAGGCACCAACAGCGGGATCACTGATGGCGGTGAATCGGTGACAATAGCATCCGTGGTATCATCAATCGAAGATGTTGTTATTACGGTGGTTGATGAATCAGAGCCAAGATTGATGATACCGTCAGACGGACCAACTATTGCCTGAATTGAAGCATAATATGCCCGAGTAAAATCAACTACCTGCTCTCGTTCAGCGGTAATAGTCATTGCTGACAGGATTACGTCAAATTCATCGTTGTTTAAGTTTGGTATAATTGGATCCCAGGCAGATGGGACAACTTTCGCCTCAAAGGTACCTCCATATTCAACCGAGAATTTATTGGCAATAGCGTTCATGATATCAATGTCGAATCCTTCATAGCCACCACTAGTAGTTTCTCGCTCAAAGGGTGGATAGGTCGGATCCATTCCAAATCGAATCTGTTTTGATGTCAAAATGGTCGCTAGATCCCCCGTGGCAGGCGAAGCAGGATACATAAACGTTGCACCGTTTGTATCATCATACAGGGCTGGCAGATCAGTAAACCAATCGTCATAAATATCATCATAGCCTCCAGTACCGGTATCCATAATTATTTCACCGAGAGCAGCATTTAAAGCCATTAACAAATCGATTTCTCCCTCGTCAACTGCAAGACCAAAAAGCTCTTCGCTAAACGAGTCAAGAACTGCGTATGCACTATGTGTAGATACATATAAATCAAGAACAGGTTTGTCACCCATGATCAAATGGACATCACCTATCTCAAGGGCTGTTTCAGCTAGGAGAATTGTATCATAACCAAGGATTTCTGCATGCGGGAGCTCGTTCGTTCCATAAATATCACTCGTAGTGCCTGATTGCACTCCGATCTTTATTCCAGCCACATTTGCGTCACTCACGATATTTATGTGTACTACAAGTGGGCTTGTGGATATGGTTGTTATAGTTGAAGTGGATGTGATTTGCGTAGTTACTGTCGTTATTACTTCTGTGATTGTTACCTCAGTGGTTGATTCAGCTCCCAAAGTGATAATACCATCTGCCGGTCCCACTATCGACTGAATTGAAGCGTAATATGCGCGGGTAAAGTCAACTACTTGTTCTCGTTCGGGGGTAATCGTCATTGCTGATAAGATTACATCAAACTCGCCGTTGATTAGGTTTGGAATAATTCGGTCCCAATCCGATGGCACAACTTTTGCTACGAAGGTACCACCATATTCGGCTGAGAATTTAGCGGTTATTGCGTTCATAATATCGATGTCAAATCCTTCATACTGACCAGTAGTAGTTTCTAACTCAAAGGGAGGAAAAGTTGGATCTGTTCCAAATCGAATCACTTTTCCGGTTAAGATTGCAGCAAGATCCCCCGTCGCAGGAGCGACAGGATAAGTAAAAATAGCACCAGTTGTGTCATCATACAAAGCAGGTAGGTCTTCGAACCAATTGTCATAAATATCGTCGTAACCACCTATCCCAGTATCTGTAAAAATTTCACCCAGTGCTGTGTTTAGTGCCATTAGGAGATCCGTTTCGCCATCATCGACTGCGAGACCAAATAACTCTTCACTAAACGAATCAAGAATTGCGAAATCATTACGAGTGGACACATACTGGTCAAGAACAGGTTTGTCGCCCATGATTAAGTGGACATCGCCTATCTCAAGTGCAGTTTCTGCAAGGAGAATTGTGTCATAACCAACGATTGTTGCGAGTGGCAATTGAAATTGCCCATAAATATCACTGGTCGTACCGGTTTGTACACCTATTTTTATTCCAGCGACGTTCGCATCACTCACGACAACTATCTGCAGGGTTTGAGCATTTGTCGCTGTGGGAAGCAACATTGCTAATATAATTCCCCCTATTAATACTAAATTATGAATTTTCATTTTATTCGAAAACCGTTTTAGACTAATTATTGATAAATCTTCTCACGATTTGTCAAACTAAAGTGAAAACGAAAACTAAACTCGATCTCGCACGTCCCAAATTCAATCAAATGTCTAATGTTTAAGCTATCAATTGATGACAGATATACAGGTTCCATAAATTATTCGATATGTGGATTAGCTGATAGTACGCATTGGATTGTTTACACCAAAATTAAGCTTACTCACTGACGAAAAGATTACTAAGCTCGCCATCCTAATCAAATAAAAAACCGAGACAACGAGTTTGTCAAAAGAGTTTATTGTAGATGTATTGAATGTGGATTACGATTTGTCGATTTTTTTATTTTATCTAAATCGTCCAGATATTTGTTAAGGCATTGTCTATAAACAATGTACGCGCAACAATTGTACTGACTCTCCTACACATAATGAATAGATTTCGTATTTCAATTATCCATACACAAACACCAATCTCAGTGACATTTATTCCCAAAGATAAATTGTGAAAAACGGTAATCAAAATTTACGAATTAAGAAATGATAATATTTCAGATGACACCATTTCCGGCTCTTCATGTTGTATCCAATGCGTAGCATCGTCGACCAGTTTCAAAGATCCTTTTTTACAATATTTTAAGCTGGCTTCGGCCATATCTGCAAGCAAAAAATTGTCCTTCGCACCCCAAATGATTAAATGTGGTTTGTCAACTATTTTAGAGGTGATCCTTAGTCTTCTTCGCGCAATAGCTCGATACCAATTTAACATGCAAGGCATGGCACGCTTCTGACCCCATGCAACCTTTAATCCAGTTATATCGGTTTCAGAGAAAGTGTTTTCTCTGCTCGATGCGATCAATCTATCTGCCAAATTCTTAAAATTTTTCGACTTAAGCCTTTTTTGTGGTAAATAAGGAAGTTGAAACCATTTTATATACGCACTTCGCTTGTGTTGTTCCGGGTTGGTTTTGTAGAACTTGGTGAATACACTCCCATGGGGTGCATTAAGCACGACAGTCCGATCCACTCGATGTGGATAATGAGCTGCCAGATACCAAGTTACTAAACCTCCCCAGTCATGACCAACTATTACTGCAGTTTCCTTGCTCGCGTGGTGGATTAGTCCAAGTATGTCTTGTGCTAACTTATCAACTTTGTATGAACCAATTCTGTGCGGCTTGTCACTGAGATTATATCCACGTTGATCAGGAAGCATAACCTGATACCCAGCGTCAGTCATCGATTGGACTTGTAATGCAAACGATTTCCAGTATTCTGGAAATCCATGCAGAAATATGATCAGCGGATCTTCAGGGTGTCCAGCTCGCATGACGTGCAGAGTGATATTGTTAGTGTCAATAAATTCTGATCGTAATTCAACTTGCATAATCAATTCTTGTTTGACGGATATTAATATCTGCTGAACACAGACATGAAGTAAAAAATTAAAAAAATTAGGGAAGCCCAGACTGTTTCCAAATTTAACGGAGAGGCTTGTTTTGAGAGGTTGGTAAATGATTAATTTTTGTTAGCTTTAGAAGTCTTCATCGTTTTTGCCCAATTTGATCGGAGGCTTAACGAAAACTGGATTTGCAACAGCACAACGTTTAACGTTCAGATCACTTGTCAAACCTTCTGATCGGGCTCTGATCCGGTTTTATAGGAGGGCTGGAGGGTTCATTGCAGCATGACGACCTAATACAATATCGCCAGTATGTTATTAATGACTTCCATCGGTACCTAGCTGTTCAGTTGACTCTGTAATTATGTAATCTGGATGGACATCGATTTTGGTTTAATGTAGTCTCTCAATATCTAATTTCGATTCTTTCAAACCATTACAAGAGGCAGTTCATAGATAGATTCGCTAATTTTGATTGGATGATGAAAGGTTAATAAAACAGATCAAATTAAGTTTGAAACTAGTGTAAACCAATCTCTTTCCTCCAAAAATTTAAATTCGTAACCTCGCAACCGATTCATCAACAATATCTAAGTTGGGTTAAATTATGCAAAGAACAAATTCTCAATTAAAAATAGGAGCAGTTGTCTTATTAACACTAGTATTTTCCATGCTACTTCTTGGAATTAATAATATAACCAATGCTCAAGATGATGGTATCCATCTTAATTTATCGGGACCCGAGGTCATTTTCCATGCTAATGTCTGGTTAAAACTGACAGCCGACGGTACTGATATTCTAGGAGATGCAGATGTAGAGAGTGTCGGGGGAATGGATTCGAGTGGATTAATTTTGATATATTCATTTCGAAACGATATGAAAGTGGACGATGGTGGTGGCAAAAGAGAGCTAGGTCCATTAATAATTACAAAAAAAATTGATCCAGCGACACCACTCATTGGCAAAGGATTTGCTGAATATCAAGATATGTACCTAGAATTTTACTTTACTAAACCAGATTCGGAATTAGGAATCGAGCTTCACTATTTCACGATAACAATAAGCGGTGCAAAAGTAAGTTCCATTCGAACATTTACGCTTAGCGCACAGCACTTCGAAGAAGTCGGATTCATCTACAACACGATATTGATGGAAGACCTAGTTAACCAGATAACATATGAAATTAGAGCAGCATCTCGTGGGAGTTAAATCAAATGAAAACGGAGTCTTTTTAAAATTGATCAAATCTCAGATACCGTTTTCGATCAAATCCACCTCTAAGGCATTCAGTTAACTTGGCGGTGTATGTTTGACGAACCCAGAAATTATAAAACGAGCATTTGTATCTCTAAGTCGAATAAATGTTGTCCTGATTCTGTTATTGAGTATTTATCTATTTCCTCAGCCATCCGCTTACTTAACGACCATCGATGTTAACCCGATGATTAAGGAGTGGCCAAAGTCACACAATAACTTCCCCACAAATTTTGTTGACAAATTTGATTCTGGATTGAACGATTACGGGAACCCCATCAAGACCATAGAACAAGCTAAAACGGATTATTCAGCCCTTTCTCCGCGACAGTTATCGCAAAGCGTGCTACTCATGTATGCTGATACAAATGCATCAGCCGAACCAATGTTTGAAAAATTATCGAATTTGGGATTCACTGTTAATACACTAAGCGTGGTTAATTCACTTCCATCTGTGGAATTTTTGCTTGATTATGGTATTATCATGACTTGGTCCAATAATGTTCCGTTAGTTAATAATTCCCAGTGGGGTAATTTACTGGCTGATTACATAGATTTTGGAGGAAGGGTGATCCACATGCCTTTTACATATTCACTTGATGCATCGTCGTTAGGTGGACGATTTTTATTGGAAGAATACAGCACGTTCACTTATGTCGAGAGCGAAAATATCACCGCTGAATATTCTGGTAAACAAAGTCATGTAATAGTTGATGGTATAACTGCATATCCGACTAATAATGCCATTATGACTGAAGCTACTAAAGGAACTCAAGTTCTTGCCACATATGAGGGAGGAATCATTTTTCTAAGTCTGAAGGGCCGAGTTTTGGGTATCAATTCTTACCTACCACAAAATATGCTGGGTGATTTTGATATTTTGCTGACCAATGTCGTGAAGTTTATGCTTGAAAGTGATTTGGATCCACCGTTAATTACACAACCAGCCGATATTGCGTTGGAATTAGGTACTCAAAATCAACGCATTTCCTGGACCATCAGTGAGTTAAATCCTGCAACCTATGCGATAGTAAAAGATGGTGTCAGGATAATTAACACAACATACGTAAATACCCAAGTAATTCAAACAAGTTTAGAGGGACTGACATTGGGTACTCACACTTTCACGATTACAGCACTGGATGATTCTGGTAATTCAGCCAGTGATTCAGTCCAAGTATTTGTATCAGATACTACGGCTCCTATGGTATCAAGTCCTGCAGATATAAGTTTAGCCTTTGGAACTGTAGGCAGCAATATCTCATGGACGTTATCTGATGAGGATCCAGATACGTATTCGGTATCAATAAATGGTACAATTTTTACAAATGACACATATTCAAATGGTGAAATCATTTCAGTAAATCTTGATGGATTTAATATTGGCACTTACAATTTCAATATAACTGTTTCAGACAAATCTGGTAATTTGGCCACAGACTTGGTAGTTGTAAATTTTTCTGACGTCGTAGGTCCAGGAATTACCCATCCGGATGATGTGACCCTAGAATTAGGCAATACAGGGGTAAATATTTCTTGGACATTAATTGATACCAATCCAGCCATTTTTTGGATCGTCCAAAATGGTGAGGTAATTGTTAATACTACCTTCGTAAATAATGAGATTATCTCAATTAGCCTTGCTGGATTAGAGTTGGGTTCATATATTTTTATTATATCGGCTTTCGATGCGGTCGGTAATTTGGTCACTGATACTGTATTGGTGAATATCGTTGATACTACCCCTCCATCCGTCTCGTCTGAGCCAAATTTGCTCTACGAGCAGGGTACGACAGGTAATCCGATCGGTTGGACGTTATCAGATGCAGATCCGAATAATTTTGAGGTTTTACAAAATGGTAGTCTAGTTCTGAGCGATACGTGGCTTGATGGGGATCGGATTGTCATCAATGTTGATGAGTTATCACTTGGAACTCATAACTTTAAAATAGTGGTCCACGATGGAAGCGGTAA
>JACZSS010000714.1 GCA_022574115.1 Candidatus Heimdallarchaeota archaeon
GAAATCACTTTAGACGAGTCCCAGACAGTTTTGCGAACCTAGATTTAGTCGAAATACTGGAATTACAAAACAATCGAATCGAATATATTCCGAATGATTTAGGGCAAATGTCTAGCCTCCGGGATTTAAGTCTGGGAAATAATAAACTAACGGAGATTCCCGAAAGCATTGGTGATATTCCGAATCTCCAAAGTCTGCGCATATCATACAATCATATCACAAACCTCCCCGATAATCTGATCAATTTAGAGAAATTGCGCGCTTTGCAATATGGATCAAATAACATTAGAGAGGTACCTGAATTGATTGGTAACTTAACAAATTTGGAACAATTATATCTCCACGATAATGATCTAGACCACTTACCTTCATCACTAGGCAACTTAAAACGATTACTGGTCTTGGATCTCAGAAATAATAATCTTGACGAAATCCCATTTGAGATCCTCGCTAAACTCGACAGTTTACAAGCACTTTATGTAGATGGAAATCCATTATCAGACGTGTTTGTCAACAAATTCAGAGCTTTAATCAGGCTTCTTCCGCAGTTGATCCATGTCGATAGAGAAGATCTAATTTATTTCTAAGAGTTTTCTGTTAGGTCCAACGTTAGCTGAATTATTTTTTATGAACTCTGGCTTTCCTCATTGGATCGTTAACTAACGCAAAATCCTGAATCATTATTTTTGTAGCCTCTTCAGCCTCAAATCCCTTGCTAACGAGACTATTTCTGAATAATCCACGACAATCCGTACAATATCTTTTTTTGGTTTTCCGATTTATGTAAATCAACGTGTTCATTGCATTAGCTTGACAATGATCGCAATAGTTGCCAGCTCGACGAACTTGCATCTCTTTTCCTAAACAGGAATCACAGCGACCTGGTATTCTCACTGGTCGCATACAGGAATTACAAAAGTATTGTCCCGGAAGTGGCATGATATAACAAAATTATAGGTTCTTTATATTTCAAGGTACTGATAATCCTAAAAAAGATCCGTAAAATAATTGATGAGCACAAACCAAAATATTTCATCGCTTAAGTGGTCAATTCAATTTTGCAAATAACGATGTAAAATCTCTGCGGGTCCTCTCTATGATTTCATTGAAAATTGGTTCTAAAAGATCAAGTGGAAGGTTATTTCCAGCCTCCGTTATTATTTCGTTAAATACGCTGGATACTGCATCCAGCTCTTTACTCACCAAAACTGATGTATTTGGAGATAAATTTCTGACAAAATAAATAAAAAGAAATCCCGATTTTTGTTTAATCACAAGATCAGCTCCTCCAATCTCAAACGTGGAAATACTTTCTTCTTCCATAAAAATTTCTCCTCCTACATCCTTAAGCGAAGTAACCAAAGCTGCGAGCATATGTTTATCAAAATTTAGTTTTACCCCAGGTGCATTAAAGAAGCGATCATAGATTATCTCTAAGTTTTGAGTAATCAACAATCCAAAAAGTTCTGGTTTGATTTCGGACACAAATGATCCAAGATTCTCACGTAGTAATGATTTCGCTATAGCAGAGCCATCAGTTCCAGCTGCAGATATTTCTCCGGTCGAGGTTGTTCTCTTAATATTTGCTGAAACCTCCAATCCTTTCAATGTCCAAGTCAAAATTTGCCCATATTCTGCATCAACAGGTGTCAGATAATCTATGAAATCGTTGTTCAAGGAGTCGATCAACATGTCATCCATTTTGTCATTTCGCGTTAATAATAATGTTTGAATGGCCGGTGCGAAGTCTTTTACTAATTCAGCAAGTCGAAGGGGATCTACTTGATTATCCTTCATGTTGTCAATGATGACAAACCCACAATTCTCAAATTTAACAAGCTCTACTACATCTTCTTCTGTCGAAACTGCTTGGACATCAAAACTCAGATTTGGGTCTTCTTTGATAAGCAGATCACGTTCCTGCAAAAGCATTGTGGCTAATTCCGTCCTAAGCAAATCGTCTATAGCATAAATGACCACTATCTGATCACCAAATTCCTTGAGCGCT
>JACZSS010000715.1 GCA_022574115.1 Candidatus Heimdallarchaeota archaeon
GGTTCGTCAGACATTAGATCCCCAAAATGTAATCTCGGTGATTACTCACACGCATCAGTATGACACCAGCTTGAGCTTACTTGAACTCCAAATAACTGTGGACCTTATCCTTCACGTATTTACCAACCGTGGTCCGGAGACTGTGGATGCGCAGCGAGAATTTTGGAAAGAGGTGATTGGAATTGTTGCCCCCCACAATGCTCATGGTAGCAGTATCATTAATCAACTGCATCAACGAATACTTGCAAGGGATTTGAATCAACTTGATGCAGATGAGCTGCTAGCTTTATTGACAGCCAGTATCTATACAGTGGAAAAATTTCAAGGATCCGAACGAGAGATGATTATCGGAACAATTGGAGTATCAGATGTTGATCAGTTACGCATGGAGGAAGAATTTATCTTTGATCGAAACCGGCTAAATGTACTCATCACTCGAGCAAAATATAAGCTCATATTTATCTGCTCCCAGAACTTTCTTGATCATGTTCCCCAAGATAAAGAACGGTTCTTTGATGTAGGATTTACTCGTAAACTAATCGATTACTGTAAGGAGGAGATCGAGGAAACAATTGATTTTCGAGGAATACCAACTCCATTAAAATTATTTACTCATCCATTTTAACTCCATCAAAAAATTTTCACTATTCGAAACTAATCATCCACGTTATTCAGATACATCAGTCGTGCGAAGACTTAATATGCTAGTGTAAGTTTTTTAGAATCGAAGCACAAGATGGTAAGATTTGGTCACACGTCGGACTGGCATTTGGGAAAAGAGAAACACGAAAGATACGATGATCATTTTATCGCTATCAATCATATCATCACTCAAGCGATCGAAGAAGATATTGCGTTTCTTCTCATTAGTGGGGATATTTTTGATCGCCCCAATCCTCATCCTAGAACTCTTTACCTTGCGCATCATTATCTGCAACTACTGCAAAAAGCTCAAATTCCCGTATATGTTATCCGAGGCAATCACGACGTGAGTCAGCGCTTTATTGGGGAAAACACACTCAATTTCTTTGAGAAATTGGGACTATTC
Organism: Candidatus Heimdallarchaeota archaeon; assembly: GCA_022574115.1. Lineage (GTDB taxonomy): Archaea > Asgardarchaeota > Heimdallarchaeia > Heimdallarchaeales > Kariarchaeaceae > LC-2. The sequence continues at coordinate 1,049 of JACZSS010000715.1, forward strand.
AAAGTCATCGAGGACGACGTGGTATCTGTTGAGATCGAAAAAAAAGTGGTATCAATTTACGGCATTGGTTATGTCTATGAGCACACTGGGACAGTTCACGATGTGATTGATAACCTACTTGCCAAACATCCAATTAACCAAGATCATACCAATATCTTGATGCTCCACGCCTCGGTTTCTGGCTTAACTACCAATAATGATCAGACCTCCGATGGGCGTCCTTCCAGATCTGATGAGGAACGCATGAGTAGTTCTTCAACTCTTCTTGCGAATTATGGCTTTAGTTATGTCGCCCTCGGTCATCATCACCGTTCGGCCTATATGAATATTAAAAAGTGTGTAGTTGCTTATTCTGGAGCCCCGGATCATTGGAATATTCGCAACTGGGATGGTATTGGTACACCAACTCTGACTAAATCTTGGTTACTAGTTGAATATAGTAACCGAAAAATTTACCCATCTATTACGGAGAAGTCATTTCCAGTCCGACCAAAATTTTACTACCGACAGGATTTCAGGGAATTACCTAAGGAGGAAACCATTGATGAGATCACCAAGCAAATCAAATCACTTAATCAGCTCATTGCTGGTGGTATTCTACGTGGTCGCGTATTATTACCCTTTAACCGCTTAGAGGAACAAAATCCATTCATAGAATGGAAAAACTGGATACCCGATCTGCTCCCACGTTTTTCGAATATTGAATTTATTGATCTGGAGATTGCAATGGAGATGGAGAATGCTGAAGAACTGAGTGATTATGATATTATGGATGAGATAAATGCTTCAACTGGAGATGTAATTGAAATTAAAGGTAAAAGAAGAACTGTAGCAAAGTGTCTTCCATTGTATCCATCTGATGAAGGAAAGGGAATCATAAGGATTGATGGCCTTGGAAGAAATAACTCTGGTATTGCTATTGGTGATACTATTTCTGTTAGAAAAATTAAAGCAGTTG
>JACZSS010000093.1 GCA_022574115.1 Candidatus Heimdallarchaeota archaeon
AAAAAAAGGAAGATTTGGGTTTCGATTCTATCGAAGAATTAAGCAACAAAACTAGGAAAGAGATACAAGACATGGTTGAGTCAATGCGTACCTCAAAAGGTATACGTAATCCACTAAACGTCGTTGTCTCATTTTTGAGAAAAAACTAGCAATATTGATTCATCGAATCGGTCGAATTTTTACATTTGAGGACGTGTAACCAGAGGTCCCATAGCTAATAAAATTCCTGCAACTCCACCGCCGATATTATTAAATGATACTGCTATGTTTATTCAATTAATCGAACTAGTGGCTATAGACCATAGTCTGCATATAGGATCCAAAGATCACTAACTACTAACTCTCAAACAATATAATTTAGAAATTGTCTAAAACAAGACTAACCAAATCCTCTTTTGTGCAAATATTTATTAACAATCATCACAAAATTAGATTGTCTAAGATGTTAAGATATCTAGTTAAGAGAACATTGATCTTTATGATCCCCGTATTCTTTGTAGTGATAGTATTTGGGGCGATCTTCGTTTTTGGTGATGGTATATCCACTTCGTCAGGCGTTGAATCTGGTAGTTCAGGAACAGACGGCGTTAGTATCCATGGTCAAGGCTGTGGCAACAAAAACCCTTAATTCCAATCTGATTAATCATTTAAAAAATTTAACTGCAAATAATTGCTCCCGTTTCGTTAGAATTAAACCGATTAACGAATAATTTATTATCGTAGGAATGAAGAAATTCGAAAACATCGCTCAAGTTATTGGTAATACTCCTATTGTGAAAATAAATCTATTTACAGAATTTAGAGGTAACTACTATGTAAAACTTGAATCATTTAATCCTGGTGGTTCCAGCAAAGATCGGATAGCAGTATCCATTATTGATGATGCAGAAAAAACAGGTTTACTCAAACCCGGCAGCGTTATTATCGAAGCCACCTCGGGGAACACTGGTTTGGGTTTAGCGATTGTTGGGATCACAAGAGGGTACAGAGTTATTTTAGTGATGCCAGATAAAATGAGCCCAGAAAAAATGTATTTGGTAAAAGCTCTTGGCTGCGAAGTTTATGTCTGTCCCACAGAGGTGGAACCCGATGACCCTCAATCCTATTACTCAGTGTCTGCAAGACTTGTTGAAGAAACGGAAAATTCGTTCTATGCCAACCAGTATTACAACGAGGCAAATCCTGCTGCACATTATGAAACCACTGGACCTGAGATTTGGGAACAAACTGAAGGGAAAGTGACTCATTTTATAGCTGGTGCTGGCACAGGCGGTACCCTTTCTGGAACTGCAAAATTTCTAAAAGAAAAAAATCCTGACATTAAAATTATAGGAATAGACCCACTAGGATCAATACTGGCTTACTATCATAAGTATCGCACCACGGATGGCAGTCAAGCTAAGACCTACTTGACCGAGGGAGTTGGTGAGGATATCATTCCAAGCAATGTGCATTTTGATTTAATTGATGATTTTATAACAGTGTCCGATCAACAATCTATGACATGGACAAGAAAAATAGCGCTTAAAGAAGGAATACTTGTTGGACCGTCGAGTGGTATGGTACTCGCTGGTTGCTACGATTACGCATCAAAAATAGAGGACAAAAATGCATTAATTGTCTTGTTATTGCCTGATACGGGTGAAAGATATCTCACCAAAGTATTCTCGGATTCGTGGATGCGTTCACACGGATTCATTGATCCAGCAAGGAGTCTGAAGCAAATACTCGACTCAAAATCAGCTAATCTACCACCTATCATCTCACTAAATGGTGAAAATACATTGGCTAATGCTTTGATGAAAATTCAAAAATTCAGAATCGAAGTGTTGTTAATCGAGTTGGATGATAAAATCAAGTATCTAACTAATTATGACATATATAATCAATTACTGCAAGGAAAGGAAAAATCCATCAAATTAAAAAATTTTGAGCTACGAGATCTCAATTCGATTTCGATTGATGCAAGTCTTGATGAGTTAAAATCAAAAATAATTGAAGATAAACAGGTTATCGTAAAAGATGGTGACAACATTATTGGAATTATAACCATGGAAGATGTCATTGAAAACATGTTTTTTGATTAGGGGACTAAATTTTACTATTTAATTTTAGTACTAGTTGAGGATTTATAATTTGAAATTCACTGGATAAATTGTGGAATTTAAGTTCGAAACTAAAGCAATTCATAATGGACAAAATCCAGATCCAGAAACTGGTGCTGTAATCCCCCCTATTCATTTAGCATCAACCTTCAAGCAGGTAAGTGTCGGCGAACATCAGGGATTTGAATATAGTAGAACTGGGAATCCCACCCGACAAAGATTGGAGGAACAAGTTTCGTCTCTAGAAAACGCAAAATACGGAATCGCGTTTGCATCCGGTTCTGCTGCTACAGCAACGATCCAGCTTTTGTTAAACAAAGGTGACCATGTTATCTGTGGAGATGATGTCTATGGAGGGACCTACAGGTTTTTTGATAAAGTTATGAAGAAATTTGGGGTATCATATGATTTCGTGGACCTCGCTGATCCAGAGAACCTCAGAGCGACAATCAAAGAAAATACCAAGATGGTATGGCTTGAAACACCAACAAATCCCTTGCTGAAAATATCTGACCTCTCTGCCTTAGCTGAAATTTCTAAGGAACATGACTTAATTTCAATTGTTGACAATACTTTTGCCTCTCCGTTCCTTCAAAATCCAATCGATCAAGGAATTGATGTGGTAGTCCATTCCTCAACAAAATATCTGGGTGGTCATTCAGACTTGGTTGGGGGAATTGTAGCCACAAATGATGAAGAATTTACCGAGAAATTAAAATTCTTACAAAATTCCGCTGGTGCAATTCCATCACCCTTTGATTGTTGGCTGTTGATGAGAGGGATCAAAACACTTGCATTGCGTATGACTCAGCATTCGAAAAGTGCAGCAAACATAGCTGAATACTTATCAGAACAGCAATTTATAGAGAACGTGTATTATCCGTTCATTGATTCTCATCCGAATTCGGATATTGCAAAGCAACAAATGAGATATGGCGGTGGAATACTGTCCTTTGATTTACCATCTGCGGGAAGTGCTCATGCATTTCTTAAAAAATTGAAAATATTTTATCTCGCAGAATCACTCGGTGGAGTTGAATCCTTAGCTGAATATCCTCCAACGATGACTCATGGTTCAATTGAGAAGGATCGAAGACAGGTGTTGGGGATTAATGATGGTTTGGTGAGGTTATCAGTTGGGTTGGAGAATGTAGATGATCTGATTGAAGACATAACGCAGGCGATGAAACATTAAACATTGAATGGAAGTCCAGATAGTACCTAGTAAATACATCTGGTGGTTTTACTAATGACGATAAGAATAAATGTCCGAAATACTAGAGATAATATTATATACTCATATAATACCAGTTTGTTGCCTGCGATTGAAAAATGGAAACCATACTATTAATTGTTTAAAATGGAAGTGGGAAGGTTAACCACGATTTTCCTAAATTTGCTCCGCCCCGACTTGGAGCGAATCCGCAGGCATGGTTTTCTTTATTTAAAAATCTACAAATGGAGAATCTGATTGCTTCATTTGATAACTTTCAAATATCATGATTTCAATCTCGTCATTTCCTGTATTTTGTACTGAATGGCATTGATTTGGGAATACAATAGCTGTAAGTCCAGGTGTAATATCATACGGTTCATCATCTACAGTCAGTATTCCAGTTCCAGACGTGAAATATAATGCTTGAAGAAATGAATGCTCATGGGTTTGGAATTGTTCCTTAGGCCGTAATTTTAGTAAGTGAAATGACGCTGCATCCGTATATTTTGACCCAATTAATGTTTTTCTTTGGCCGACCTTCTCCTTGGTCCATGGCAAATCTTCTGCATTGAAAACTTGTTTGTCCATAATAATCTTGTTCTACTAAGCTTTAGCCAATTCCTATTAATAGTTAATTATTATTTAAGCTGAAAAAGTACAGTAAAAATCTCCATCTTTGATTTAAGGGAGTAGGATCTCAAAAATAAAATTGAACATATTTTCCAGTGACCGGTTCGATAATTTTTCCATAAAGAAGGGTATGTTAAGCTCTTGGACAGAATGATTCAAATGCTCAACAGTCTGATCCTTGGTTTTTGCAGGAAGGAGGACAATGATCCAATTGTAATTATTGTTCAAATAATCCCAAGGTATCGAATTGATCTCAAAACTCGAAAAATCAAAAATGACACCACGGGTCCCGAAACCGGTTAATCCTATTGACTCGAAATACTCGGCTTTAATCAACCTCATGTTAATTTGATTAGAAACGAGTTTGGTGGATGTTTTGTCAATTTTTAGAACCATGCTGAATTCAGCGTTGTTAGTTAGCTGTACTGCATGCTCCTGAATTTTGATCATGATTTGTCTAATAAAATTCGAAAATTGGGTTTTGGAGTCCAGAATATCAATTATAACTGGATCTCCTCGTTGTTGATTTAGGTAGTAAAAGGTTTGAGCAGAATCTTCAATTAAATTTCTTAGAAAATTAAATTCAAATTCTATTATTCTAGAACTCCTAATCGAACCGCTCGAATCAACTTCGCAGGTGATTACATGATCATGATGGAGGAAAGTTTTTGTGAGTATCCCGTTCTCAACTTTAGAGAAATCAACGTAGTGTAACTCGAACCAATAAGACTTCTTACAACGTTCACAATATAATTGAGTAAGTTTACCTGTACTGATCGTTTTCACGTCCAATTTGACAAATCGGTCATATATAACTAAATATTATATTATAAATATCTGTCGGCATTGGCTATAAATAGACTTGTATCAGTACTAGTGACTTCGATTTTGAATATTTGTAAACTTAGGCAAAACAAATTGTAAATCGAATCAAACTATCCAGCACTAAGGTTGTCTAAACTTGTATTCAAAGGCATATATGGGAAATCAGGCTTAAACGTACGAGGCACCTGGAGCCAGGAGAACAAGTCAAATGCGACTGAACGTTCATTTGCTTTCCGTAAAAATTCGCCTTCGGGAGACTCCTTATACATAGCTAGCATGCCCACGTACATATTGGTTCGCTGAAACAAAATCGAGTCCGGACTCACTTCATAGTCTGTAAGTATTTTCATTAAGGCATTTGTCAAAACATCAACTAGATTTTTGTATTCCGAATATGGATTAGAAATTAAGATCTCGAGGACTTGAACTGCGATAAGATGGTGCAATTGAAACTCAAGATACGGCTTTGACTCTTTGAGGATTTCCAAACCTCTCTCAGAGAGTTTATGGTTGTTTAACATAACTCCGTCGATAATTAAAAGAATTGCAAACTTAATCGATCCAAGTGGATTGGTTTTGGTAGCTGACCCTTCTAAATATCCGCTATATTTATCTGCAAACCATCCAATCCATGGATTTTTAGAATTTAACAGTATGTCATTTGCAGCCACAATCATCAGGATATAATCAAGAAAGCTGTTGAATTTTATGAAATCGCTCGATTCGATAAAATTCGTTTTTGACGAAGCTTGAGGAAACAGTTTGAACAGATACTCTTCAAATGAATTAAGAATTGAGTATAGATCGTTTTGATTCTGCTCAGAAGGTACATCTAGGACTGGCTTTTCACTATTATTTCCGATATTGAGAAAACCAGATCTCTTAATATCTGGATCGATTGATAATTTGGTTTTAAATATATCAACTAACTCATTTGCTAACTCTGCAATGATCTTCCAAAGCTGAGCCTCAATTCGGTAATTCTGCAGAACAGGATGATTAAAAGGATTTTCATTCCGATCAATTTTACCTTCCTTATAGAGCGATTCGAGTATACCTAATCCATTTTCAATTTGATTACAATTCTCAACAATTGCCTTTGTAAGCTCCAAAGTTATTTCTTCTGAGGACTGCAGGGTTACTGGGCGGCCATCTGCGGTTCTCTTGAATTCTAGTCCAGAGAGAATATCTGATCGAGCAATGAGCGCTGCAAGAAATTCATTTTCATACAAATAGAATTCCATGATATCCGTGGTTGCGTCAAAGATTTGAGCATTTACCTTCTTTTCAATTCGGTAAAAAACTCCGGGATTGAAAGACTCTTGGAGAAACTTATTGATATTAGCAAACTGGTTCAGCGCCTGATCTGCCCATTGTCCAAGTGTAGAAATTGGTATATCCGGTAGTCCCAAAACAGGAGCTGCAAACAATCCAGCAGTTGTTAGCATATTATTAAAATATCTTGCAAATTCGTCAAAATACTTCGGATCCTCCTCCTCAATTTTGAATTCTTCATATGGAACAATTTGTGTTCCGGATGAGAGTACCTGAGCCATAACATTGCTGACTCCAATAACTCGACTTTTAGGATCAGCTGCTGCAGTAGAGCTCAAATGATTAAGTAAAAAATTCAAGCAGATTGACGATAATGTGGAAAATTCTTCACCATAACCGATCATATCGTTGGTTAACATCATTAATTCGGGATGAAGTTCCATAATTGCTTGCTGTTTCACAGCAACAGGAATAGATCCATCGGTGCCGAACTGCGTCACGCTATCCTGAAGTACCTTTAACTTACTTCTGAGAGGCATCAACCTCGGTTTGGGAGGATCTACCCCTAATATCTTTACATAATTGATAATATCCTCAATATTATTTTTGATATCAGTAATAGGATCGGCTGAGTTTTGACTACGGTCAATATTTAGAAGATTAATCCCAGTAACACTATCACTTCCCGCGACTATACCTACCTAAGCACCCATTGTATTTTAGGAATTATATGTGTTTCTACTCTTTATTTAAGAAATTTGGAACCAACCCCTATTCTTTGACTTTCGTGACCTAAGGTAAACAAAGTATGCAATCGGGAAACTCAAGACGAAGACTGAAATTGTAATAATTTCACTTATGAGATCATACTTAATATCATCAATTCGAATAGGGATGAAAATATCTGGGCTCGGCGATTTATTTATTTCAGCTGCACTTGAATGAACTTTCTGATCATTCCAAAATGCAACCATAATATGAAAAGTATTATTTCTACTAATCTTAAGATCGTGGCCAGTATCATCTTCACTGTTTAATTTTTTTGATACTTCCCAAACAATAATCCCATTCATTTGTGACGAATGGCCTTCAACGTCATTAGATCCACCATATTCAACGTCATCAAAAACTTTGAAGGAATGTGAGAACATATCACGAGCTCCCTCGACCAGATAATCAACCATAATTAAATCGTCGGGGTTTTCATTTGTCCCCATCGGTGCTCCATCATCATTATTATCAAATTCAATACCAAAATAATCATGTCTATCGGTTTCATAATTTTCTGGGTGAAGAGTTATGACATCATCAGGGCCATTATGTTCCAAGCTGGCTAAAATAAAAATTTGATATGGGGATAAAATAAATGCTAAGGACATCAAGTCACCATTACTCATCTCAAGCTTCAAATTGTGTGCTCCATTCCATTCACCGGGTGAAATGTTTCCATCAATTATTGGGAGAGACGTTTGTGCATGAGAATAACCTGGAAATAACACGAGAGGTAGCACTAGCGTTACAATCAGTAATCTCATGTTCTCAGACAATCAACAGCACAAGATAATTATTTCTATAATATAACTGACTATAAATTAATTCAAATTAAAAAAAAAGAACTTGGCAACAAATGAAAAAAATAAAGCCATCGATCATATATGAATGGAGAAGCTTCAATTAGTGCAAATGATGACATATTTTCAGGTGCTCTTCCTGCCATTATGGCACCTCTATCGGAGGTAACCAGCTCAAGCGAACCTCTGAGAATGGTTGATGCTGGGCAGACTCTAATCATGATTGAAAAATCTAAGGTTTGCATTGGGGCGTTGTTCGTCAATCGAAATCTCAACTTAATTCGAAAAGCCTTACGGAAAACCGTTGAATTTATGGAAGCACACTATCCAGATTTGGAAAATTAGGATGGATACTCAGTTGATTCTTCCAATGTAAAGCCATTTGTAGATGATTTATTTATAGAAGTGCTCAGTTCTATTGAAAATTAACACTCTCATTTGTGCTAAACAAAATAGAGACGACTCAATTCTTAAAATTTT
>JACZSS010000094.1 GCA_022574115.1 Candidatus Heimdallarchaeota archaeon
ACGTTAGCAGACCTGGCCCAAAACGAACCAAGTATATTTAAAAAAGTGGTGGAAAAGGCAACGTCTTAGACGTGTATTTTTTCTTTTCTAAGTAACGCTCTTTTCTTTCTTAACCCGCTTTTAAAACCGCCAAGCGTGCCGTCGCTTTTGATTACTCGGTGACACGGAATACCTTTATCCATACCACCGTAACTATTCAAAATATTTCCCACCGCGCGATACGCTCGAGGTCTTCCTGCCCATCGCGCTACTTCTTTATAAGAACACGTCTTACCCTGAGGAATGCGGGCCACGAGAGCGAGTACCCTTTTTGTGAAGAAAGTCATGTGCTTTTTTCAAAACTCGTTTTGTTCCAACATATTTATTTCCCATAGTCGACATTACCTTTCAAATAATACTGCCAATTCTGGGTAACTATTTCCGTAATAAAGTGCATTAATTGTTCCCCTGGTGATGGAAGGGTTACCCACTGTTCAATGTAGTAAATCTACTACAAACCAATGTCTCTAACCACCCATCTGTCTCTGATAGATGATCTGTTTGTATACAAATCCAACACCTACTGCTCATGAAACAGACCAGGTTAATCTATGCAGTAATCTTTTACCTCGTGTACCTAACCATCATAGGCGGGAGCACCGAGATTACGCATGCTGCTCCCGATTATTCCACCACCACCACCATGACCATGGCCCCGGAAGCTGAAATTGGTGCGTTGGTCAATGTCGTCACGTCGACCACTTGGGCAGGAAGCGTACCGTTTCTTGGTTCCGTCAACTACTTTCTGCTTGACCAACCCTATGTACATGGTGAGGATCTGGGTCTGCAAACGTTGGATCTCATCGATCCATCACTAAAATTTACGCTTCCACAAACCTTAGACACGTTTCTCATACAATTACCCTTAGTTACAATCCTATCCACCAGTTCCATTTCCTGGGATATCACGGGTGATCAAGATCAGATACTTTACACGGGTATAATACATTACTCCGAATTTCAAGAAATGATTGAACAAAGTGCCCTTATGATTAGTATTGGATCACATCAATCATTTACGGATGGTCTAGCATTTCAGTTTACAGTCGCAAAAGAATACAGACTCAACCTTAAGGGGGAATTTACATTGTCTGCCAGCGATTTTTACAATCCCGATCTGATAGTTAGTTCATCTGGTGTCGAGGCAAGCATATCCACCCGTATAAAATTCTTGAGTGGCACATACTTGGGCACCAACACCATTGATGGGGGCGGACAGACATCGATCAGTTTTACCATGCAAAATCCCATAAGCTACCTCTTGGTCTACTACGGAGATGGAACTGGCACGTTTTGGAATTCCTTACAATTCCGGCAGATACTGGGTTATCAGGTTGACAGTGCTAAGATAGATACTGCCGATATCAGCATAGCACGAGGATTGGATGCAGTCTTTGTGGCTAATGTGAAGGATGAGCAGACCAGTCTGCCTCTTGCTGGTTTGAGTGTTAAATTCTACCTCAAAGAATTTACCTCGTTTTCGTTGATGGGTACAAAGGTTACTGACGTCAATGGAATAGCCTCTTTTTCGCAAACCATCATCATGGTTACCGGCAACTATTCGTGGTTGGCCGAGGTAACCTACAATGGCAAGGTCAACTCGTCGCAATCATTATTGACAGTTACAGATCCCACTGCTAGTCTTATTTCACTGGATGCAAAAGGTAAGTTCGGATCAGCTCCCAATAACCAGACAATTGTTGATATATCCGGGACACTGACCTCGGATGGCGGGACAGCCCTACCAGATGAAGTAGTTGAAATCTATCATGAAGAACAGCTACTGGGTAATATTACCACCGATCAAACTGGAAAAATTTGGTATGTAGATATCGTAACTGAAAATGTGGGAACTTATCCTGACTAATATACCCTGCAAGTAGTTGATTCGACTTGGGAAATCAATCTCATAACTCTGGATCTGATAATCATCAAGGGTAATCTGACCATGAATATTGCAGATCTGATGACCGACCTTGATTCACTTCCACAACTAGTAGTTGGCTCGGTTCATGATGGTTTTGGCAACCCGATAAGCGTGAATATTATCATTGAACGCTGGATCACCTCACAGAGTAGATGGGATCTATATGCTAACTCACTCAATTATATCAGTTTTAGTTTTACTCTAGATGATGATGTACCCACGGGGTCTCATCTCTTCCGCGGCCGAATACTCGAAAGTGCAGAGTACATCTCCATGCAGTCCACCTTTATGATCACCATTGGTCAGGGAACTGCATTTATCGAAATTAATGGTGGAGTAGGAATAATTGATGTTGAATATCACCAACCAGTTGACCTCCAAATTGCTGCCCATGATCAGAATGGCTATGTCATTGAGAATATGAATGTCGCTGTTACCGTATTTAATCCGCAAGATTCGCAATTTAATTTGGTAGGAACTGGTCTAACCGATCAAAACGGATTGGTTTTCATCTCATTTGTACCAGCTGAGAGCTATATGTCATATCCCTTTATTGAGATACCCATTATTATCACCACTGAACAGGTCAATTATACTACACAGGATTCGATAGTAAACTTCAGGCTCATTTCGACAACTCTTCGTTTGAATGTATCCATCAATGATGCGGTTATATTTGACCAAACCCAGTTTGTAGTTCAAGGTTATGACGATTGGGGATACACCGCTGAAGAGAATACGCAGATTGATCTTGTGATTGAGGGAATTACCTATTCCATCAGTTTGGATGCGACTGGAATTGGCTCATTAGTTCAAATCTTTACGGTAGCAGGAACCGGTGCTATGACTGTTAGCTATGCTGGAGGCTTTCCCTATAACGCCACCAGTTTTGAGGTGCAGTACGTCATACAAAAGGGCGTGTACACCATAACTATCAATACCATAACTGGCTATCAGGGATCAACGGTTGATATCAGTGCGATGATAACTGATCACGTGGGGAATGCGGGATATGATGTCTCGGTGTCGGTATGGATCTATGACGGTGTCTGGATTAATCTGGCCAATTTACAGACAACCGATGTTTCCAACTCTGTCAATTACCAATATACCATCTTACAGGGATTGGGTAATTACAATCTGGAATGGAGAATCATTGGAGATGCTAATTTTAATCAGACCATAACTGGCTCATTACTAGAGGTTGATGGAATTGAGACAAAATTAATCTCCACCATTTCACTCTCCTACAAATATGGCACCGATCTCAACCGAGCGAGTTCAGGTCAATTGCTCATAAATAATCTGGATATACCCTTGGGACTCCTCGAACTGCAAATACTTGTAAACAACACCCAATATTCCTGGACGATCACCACCGACGTCAATGGAGAGGTATTTTTTGACCTACCAAAATATCTGGCACCAGGAGATTATGATCTGGTTATATCATTTGACTCAGATAGCACTCATACCACCAGTTTTTCGACCAAGCAATTCACGGTCGAGGGAACTACTACCAATTTAGTATGGATTACTCAGCCTCAGGATGCCTATCATGGTGATCAAGTTAGCATAGTAGTTGAGGCACGAGATGAATACGATACCTTGCTGCAGAACGTGGTGGTTGAATTACACGCAGGTTCAGTTGACCTGACAGCAACCACCAATGCTACTGGGATGGTTAACTTCAGTTTTGAACTCAATACGAGTGCTACTACCTTGGATATACACCTCACCTTTTTACCACAAGGAGGATGGGAATCATCAGCCATCGCAACAACGATTAACACCTACAAATTGCAGATGATTATTGGTGGGGATTTGCCAAATGTGGTACGGTACAATGATACCATCGAATTTTCATTTAGAATCAATTCGACAGCCGGGCTTGCAGATAATATACTGATTGAACTCTGGTACCTCGATCCGATGACACTTCAATTCATCTTACTCCACCAGTTTTATACCGATGTGAATGGCGAAGCTATCATTATTGTCGACTTTCCTGACAGAGATGCAGGTACCGTTAATGTGATCGATTGGAAATTTTACCATGACCTCTACTATGACCAAGTGCTGAGTCAATTTATTGAGGTTATACCGATGGATCTGCAAGTGATGGTGGATTGGCAAGCAACCGTTCTGTACAATCACGAAACTGACATCAGTTTCACTATTGTGGATGGCAATGGAAACATTATGAATAGTCTACAAGTTACCCTGCTCTATGCTCCCGTCACGGTGGAATATCAGGAAACACTTCTGACCTTCAATGGAATGGTAGTCTTTACCTACATACCGTCGGATTTGGGATTACTTCAGCTCACCTATCGAATCATCGATCCCAGTGGGAATTATATAATGAGTGAGGGAGTAATTGAGTTGCAGGTTCAGCAGACAGCAGCTGTTATTGCTGCCCAGTGGACGGATCACAATGGTGAACTAGGCTTAGAGGTGACCGTATCCTCCTCTAATGGCTTGGCAATTGATGATGCCCTGCTGGTCGAGTTGTATCTCTACGACGAGGATTTAGCAGATTATCAACTGCATGCTTCAGGAGTACTATCACAAGGCCTTGTCTTGTTTGATGTATCAGATTGGATCAATGACGTGCTTGTCAAAGTTATGGTCCATGGCAACCAAAATGTTGCTGGTGATGAGATCACCTCCTCACTGACCTTTCAAGTTCTGCAGACAACCTTTGGGATTATAGACGTGAGCACGTATTCACGCTCGAGTATCGAGATTGAACTGCTGGGCACCGGAAATTTGGATGGTTATACCGTCTTGGTCTACGCCAAGATATTTGGTAATTGGGAGTTGCTATTCACTACACAAACTCAAAATGGGACCATCTACGCCATGTTTGACCTAACCTTGCAACCCGGAACCTACGAGTTAAAACTTGAGATCCCGCAACAAGCCTGGTATTATCATTATGAAACAATCTCTAGCCTGCGGGTGGCAAAAATTCAGGTGGATGTGGTTATAATTGAGCAGTCCTACATCGGCAAGGGAGAGAATAATACCATCGATTTGTATTTGCAAGGTGGTACTGGCTATGACTATACCGGTTCTATCGTGTACCTTTATCATGACGTTGATGGACAGTTGGAGTATTTAGCCACCGCAACGGCAAATCAGACCGGTTACGTTTCATTTGCTGTTTATGGGGATACTATTTGGCAGATAGGTCAGCACACCTTCTTTATTTCTCTACAAGTTAATGATTATCTAAATGAGATTAGTCTACAACTGGATCTTCTGCTGCTGCAAGATGTGGTACTCTCTTACGAATTGATTGGCAACATATCGCTTGATGATGGAGGTATGGTCAATGTGACTCTAGTTACCACCAGCGATGAACCACTACAAGGTGAGTTGATACAGATTTTTGTGGTTGATGGTGAGCTTGAACTCTTACTGGTTTCTGGCACCACTGATGCCAACGGTAATGTATTGTTGCAATTACCGTCCCATCTGCAGTATTTTACGATACTGGAGAATGGGTCACTCCACCTGCAACTAAAGATCATTTATGAGGATCTGGGAGTGGACCAGGAAAATGTTAACAAGGAAATATTATTCGAGCAGATACTCGCCAAAAGTATTGTTCAGGTGACGTTACAAGGCAAGGATCTTGGATTTACCCATGGATACGAATTGACCATCGATCTGCGGGATACGCTGGGATCCATTAAGCCCGAAGACCCTCATGTTGGGAACCTCATCATCGTATGGCGACTTGAAACTCAAGGGGGAGTATTGATTGCTGAAGGTGAGCTGTCGTGGGCCGAATTTTCAGCTGATCCAGTGATCATGCTTGATCAAAACTTTAGTGAAGTGATAATCTTAACGGTAATAATTATCTCAGATACCGATTCAAGGTATGCCAGTGATGTAGAAGGGTCAAATGTCCACATCTTTGAATTTCAACGAGATCGCATCACGCCAGAATTGAGGCTGCTAACTCCGGTAGTTGACTTGGCAGCTGCTGACGAGGTCAGACTGCAGATCCTGTATGATAATATTACCTTGCGAGGTGTAGTCATCAGCGTGGTGGTTAATGGAACCTTATTCAGCGTCTCGAGTGATGATAAGGGGTTGGTCGTGATCAATATTGACCGCTTCTTCATAGCAGAAGGAAATTATTCTTTCACCTTCTCATCTTATGACGGCTACTACAATGAGGTGATGAGCTGGGAATTTGTCATTCCTGTCAAGGTGATTGCCCCAACTTTTCTAGTGGAATTCGCCAATGTCGATATAACGCAGATTATGAGTTTCGATCCGGATGCCATCATCACACTCAACATCACTGATGTTTACTCGGCAAATTCAGATTATCGGGTGGTGTTCACGGATTTGAATGGATTAATCGTTTACGAGCAGGTGTACAGCCTGCAGCGACTTGACCAGCTTAAAATTAGACTGCCTCCATTACTTCCAGGTAATTATTATATGATAGTTGAGCGGTTGAATTACAATTTAGATGTCGTGGGTGTTAGTCAAGAAATACTAATTACTCCTGTAGAAATGAAGATGGCCGAAATACTGGCAGATAAGTTGGGGAAGGAGTTGGTCTTAACTATTCAATATAATGCTACTTTGCGATTTGATCCAGAGTATTCGGCCCGAATCACCTTTGAAAATGGGACCATCATGGAGTTTGATCAACAGCTAAATTACACCCTCGGCATTGATATTTTTGACAAAAATGCTTGGATCTTGGTCGAAATTCAGTTTACAGGATTTTATCAAGGAACTATATCACTGCATGTAGCAGACCCGAGTGCAGATAATGGGAATATCCTTGATTTTGTCAATGACTTGTCTCAGAACTCCGAATCGGTGGTGCTACTCGTAACCACAGTTGGAGGAGTTGGAGTGTTAACTATGGTTGGCAGGAAATTGAAAGCAGGAGACCTTAACATTCAACGTAATACCAAGCAGAGATTGTAAGAGGGGAGCCTAATAATCCATGGTAAGCGCAGAACTAAATCAATGGCTGGCAATTCTTGATTCCGTTGCAAAATCTTTTGAGTTTGATCAATCGACAGAGCTAGGAACTTTAGGTCAAAGCGTCGCAACGCAGAGAAAACATATTGGCCCTCCGGGAACCGGGAAGACTACTCGTATCATCGGGGATCTCCTCCAATCAATTAAGAGAAAAGAGCATAAACTTTCCCAAATCATCTTCTGCAGCTATACCAATGCCGCTGTCAATGAGGCAAGGGAGAGGGTGAAACTGGCATTAAAAGATATGTTACTAACCATTGATTGGTCAAAAACCAATCTTCGGTTTAAAACGATACATTCGCTGTGTGGCAGTTTGATAGGATTCACGGCTGACACGTTAATTAAAGATGACGCCAAGTTGGAGAAAATTGAATTTTTAGAAGTTGAGTATGATGGAAAACTGCATTTGCAAAAAGAGGAACCTGATTATGAGTATCTGGGTCCTGAGATCTTCGTGCGTGACAAAAGTACGCTGTACGCCAATGGCTTGTTTGATCTGTATTACAAGCTGTTACATAATTATCCGCAAGAATTTGAGAACATTGCCCGGATTACAGCTAAACTCAGAGGCCTAATTGGGGATCTGTACTTTGATACTAAAAGTCCTGTACAGAGCGTAGAAGAGATAGAGATTGCTGTTGAGCAAATTAAGAGATCAGAAGTTTCTACTTCTGATTCTGAAACAGCAGGTATCTCGCCGAAAGCGGCCGAAACAGGAACTATTAAAGAGATTCTTCCTAGTAAACGAGCAGAGCCGGTATCTAACGAAATCGAAGAAACCGAAGTAATTGAATTCAAGCAGGGTGATGATGCCGTTGTTCGTAAAAAACCCGGGAGAACAACATACGCAAATATAACTTTGAAGAGAGCGGTATTTCACGAGGCTGCAATGAACATCATACAGAATATCAGATCCGCGGCACCAGAAGAGCGCGAAAACTTAATAAACGAACTTCGAGACAACCGTGGGACATTCCAGACAGAGATAGTATCCATGAGTCTAAGTATTCGTGAAAACGCAAAAGAACTTCGCGAGAACTTTCGAAAGACAATAATAATAAAATGGTCTAGGGAGAACGG
>JACZSS010000095.1 GCA_022574115.1 Candidatus Heimdallarchaeota archaeon
TAATTTTTCCGCAAATCGAACTGAAAATGGCAGCTAAGGAACATTGAGGGTTCCACTCAGTATTACTAAGGTGAGGACGATAATCGACGGAGCGTCATATTCTCCTGATTCCTCTTGGTAAACGGACACAAAACCAATTGTGATGAACCATTATTGGTAGTTGCTAATTTTTGCAAAAACTTTGTATTGAGCAACATTTCCCTTATTTTCTACTATTCGCAGAATATAATCAATAATACCTGCTCTATGTAGAGCTAGGATAATTCCATAGCGTTTTTTTTATTGATCCCTTGTTAACCTCACATTGGACTAACTTACGGTACTTCAAATCCCAAACTCGCGCCAAGGGGCATTTGTGCTAGACGTAGTGCACTTTTCTCATATCTTTGTAGGACTTAATATTCACGTTGTAACCTGTATTTTTACCGTATATACACTCTAAATTATCAATTATCACTGAAACGATTACTTCCGCTTTTTGCAGGCTAAATTCGCTTATGTCGTACTTAGATTGAGACTCCAAGCTGGGAATCATCGCACTCTCACATTCTGTTGTATCAAGCTCGTCTGAATCAAATTAGTACATTTCGTAGGGAAATGTCCATAATTATTGAGATTTTGAATTTATCCCGAATCCGTCAGATTTAATTTAATCTAGTTCGAATTATGAAGGAATTGCTAATTTCTTTTAGGATCATTAATTTTTGTCAGTTGGAGTCCGAGTTTTTCTGTAACAGTTTCAGAGAAGCTGCTTCATTTTAGAGTTAAATACTTTGATGAAGCGCTGGTTTACAGCGAGTCGATAGCTTTATAAGTTAAAAATCGTGGTCGATTTCAATGAAATTATCTTTCACCATCGGGTTACTTATAGTATTGATATTTGGGGCTTTAATCGTTCCAAATACAAATTTTACGAATAATTCAACGATAACAATGCTTGAAGGGCAAGATGTAAAGCCAGAAAGTCCGGGCTTTGCACTAGACAATTTTGACTATGATGGCTTAAAATCACAGTACAATCTTCGAGCTAATCATCGAGTACATCAAACTCATATCGTTGGAAATCTAATAAAAGATTCAACTGAGAGCAGGAGCTCACATTCCCTGAATCAAGCTCAAAGTTTAGACGCAAACACTAAATTAACTGTTGATCAACTGCTTGAACAAGTTGTGGTTGCGTTTGATATCACCCATCTGCCATTAGATAATCCAGGATTTCATTCGACTGCATCAAATCTTGAAAATGATCTTAGATCATTTGGTGTGGAATTTTTCATCATAGAAGAAACATTCTCAATTCCAGAGGGTACAAATGTATTGCTCATCCCTAATTCCATTTTTCCATATGAACAAGCAGAATTAACAGAGATCAATGATTGGTTTACGAGCGACGGTCCTCATTTGCTCTGGATAAGCGGAGATTCTGATTTTGGTGGATTCTATACTCCCGATGCGAGCAACAGTATTCTTGCAGGAATAGGATCAAACCTACGAATAAGTGCAGACGCAGTTGCAGACCCTGAGAATAACGATGGTGCAGCATTTCGTGTTGCAGTTCAAACCCCAGTGGCAGACGGAGTGTTAAACTCCATTTTTACAGAGGGTGTGGGATCCGCGATTTTTCATGGGCCATCATCCATCTTAGGATTTCAGGGAGATACAGTCGTTGACCTCTCCTCGACGACATTAGATGGTGTCGAAGTAATCATGCGAGCGAGTGGTGCTGCAGTCGCTCTGGACCAAGATGCCTCCGTTGGAGAATTGGATTTTTACTCAACAAATGGCATCATGGGAAACTATCCCATGATGGCGATTCAAGATATGGGCTTGGATAACTACGTTATTGCCTCTAGTGAAGTAATTTTCTCCGATTACCAGAATATGTATGACGTGGTCACTGCACAGGGCATTTGGAACGAAGGAATGCATGAAGGCAAGATATTGGTTGATAATATTTTGACGTGGTTTGGGGTAGATCGAACTGTCGTAACAGACCCTACAATATTTATCGGGAACAATGAAGATTTTGAGCTGCAAGGATTTCCTGGTTTAGGAAACTTCGATGAACCTTTTGTTATTGAAGGATTGGTTATCCGGAATTCACAAGACAACTTAATTACTATAGTCGATACCACGGCTCACTTCGTAATCAGAAACAATGAACTGAATGGATTACAAAGTGAATTTGTAGGAATTCAGCTGTTCAATGTGGTTAATGGTATAATTGAAAATAATTTCATAGTTAACACAGGCAGTGCAATTAATGTTGACTTCTCCACAGGTATTTCCATAGTGGGTAATCATATTCAGGGAAATAATAACGGAATCAACCTCTTTAAATCGAGGGAAAATGTAATTTCCGATAACCTTGTCTTTGAAAACTTTGGTTCAGGAATTTCGGTTTTTAACGAGGAACCCATCGTCTTCCTGAGATTTGATGAAGATGTCACAGCAACCGAGGCAGACAAAATCATATGGCAAGCATCTTTTGAAGATCCTGATGAAGGATTTGTGCAATTTGCCCACGATAATCTCGAAGTATTCTTAACACTTGATGGAGAACTTGTCGGAGTTGAATTCTTCGATGTCTTTTTCGATGAGGAATCGGGTTTATGGAAATTTGACATGGAGTTTTTCTCAGAACCTCTTGCCTTAGGAGAACACGAATTTGAAGTACACGGTTTTTTGGATGGAGCAGAAGTTCTTTTTGGCATTGGACACGTCAATGTTCTTGCTAACAGCATTGTAAACGTTCGATTTTTTGAAGATGCAACCATCACTGAAGGGGATCAGATTGCTTGGCAGATCTCTGCGGTCGATCCAGATCTGCAGGTGTTGCAATCCTTTTTTGCTTCTCTTGAAGTGCTTCTGAATGTTAACGGAGTACCTGTAACTCTACTAGTCTCTGAAATCTTCTTCGATGAAGGTATTGGGCAATGGCGTCTCGATTTTGATTATTTAACTGAACCTTTGGCTATTGGTGAATATCAATTCGAAGTTCAGGTGTTGGTAGATGGGGTAGAAGTCATACATCTGATCACATTGATTACGGTGCTTCCAGAATTTATTGATGATAATAACTTTATTACGGGTAATTTCATCTTTGGCAACGAAGGTGGGATACAGATACAGAATTCTAATACGAATACGATTGTGGATAACACTGTATTCGGAAATTTTGGTGATGGGATCAATATTGGTCAGTCGAGTGGAAATCTCATAGGAAATAACAACGTGTTTGAGAACGGTGGTTTTGGTATAGCTGTGGGGGCATCTGATAATCTTATTACCGGAAATAGTGTTTATTTCAATGGAGAAGGGATTGGGATATTTGATCAGAGCTCAAACAATTTAATTGCAAATAATGAGATTTTTGATAATTGGGGAACCGGCGTTAATCTGTTTTCCTCCAGTGATAACGACATTTCGGGGAACATTATTCACCACAATGGACAAGGAATTGGCTTAGGAGACTCTCACAACAACTACATCGGATTTAATGAGATATTCGAAAACTTCGGAGATGGAGTAATGTTATTTGGATCTCAAAATAACGAAATTTCGGATAATTACATCCACGATAATTTTGGCACTGGAATCTCAATTTTCAATGATGATCATGTACATATGAGATTTTTTGAGGATATAACCATAACTGATCGAGATCGTATTGAATGGCAAGCCTCCCTAGTCGATCCAGATGAGGGTCTTGTTCGATTTTTCCACGATACTATTGAAGTTCTTCTTACAGTTGATGGAGAACCTGTCGAAGTTGAGATTACAGATGTTTTCTTTGATGAAGAAATAGAACTTTGGCGATTTGATATGAACTATTTCAGTGATCCCTTATCTGTTGGCATTCACGAATTTGAAGTACATTTCATTGAAGATGGTGTGGAAACATTAAGTGCCATTGCTATTGTAACGGTGCTTCTAGGTCTACCTTCAGCAGATGCCAATACTATTTCCAACAACTTCTTTGCTGGCAACTCTTTTGCTGGCGTGAGCATCTTTAATTCCGATGGGAATGTAATTTCAGGCAATGTTATAACGATGAGTGATCAAGGAATTAGTGTAGGCTCTGCCCAAGAAAATGAAATATCAAATAATCAGATTTTTGAAAACTGGGGATCAGGTATTGACCTATTTGGAGGCAATGACAATGTCATTTCAGGGAACATTATTCACCACAATGGACAGGGAATTGGTTTAGGTGACTCTCACAACAACTTTATTAGATTTAATGAGATATTCGAAAACTTCGGAGACGGCATATTTCTAGTCGGGTCGCAAGAAAATCTGATATCTGAAAATACAATTTATGGTAACATGGCTACAGGAATTAACATTTTTACTGATGATCATGTCCATATGAGATTTTTTGAAGATATCACAGTGACTGATCGAGGTGGTATAGAATGGCAAGCATCCTTTGTGGACCCTGATGAGAGTACCGTACAATTTTTCCATGACAATAGTGAAGTTATTCTTACAGTTGATGGGGAGCTCGTAGAACTAGAGATCACAGATGTTTTCTTTGATGAAGGAATTGGACAATGGAGATTTGACATAAATTACTTTAGTCTTCCACTTCCAGAAGGAGATCACGCATTTGAGGTACGTTTCCTACTAAATGGCGAGGAAATATTTAGTGCCATTGCTATTGTGACGGTAATTCTTGCTGAAAGTTCCTCGGAAACGATCCTCGAAAATAATCAGCTGGAAGAAAATGAAGTTGGTATACTTCTGCTTAATACACAAAAAGCTCTCCTAGTGAACAACAAAATAAAAGAAAATGGTATAGGTATTTACCTGCTCGATTCCGAACAAAATACGCTCATAGAAAACAAAATAACAGAAAATGGTATTGGTATTCTACTTCAAAATTCAAATAATAACATATTATTCGAAAATGAACTGATAGGAAATGAGATTGATATTTTGGTCGAATAGTAGATTGATAACGTCTAATTTCGGCCTTAGCAAACAAAAATCGAAATCGATGGAAGCGGCGTTTTTTGTAACAGTCAATATCCAATACCCTTTTCGCTAGCTAAATTGAAACTTTGCCAATTTGTGTTATAACATATTGAATACTCACTTTTCTTTTTGTGTTAATTTGGAAAGTTCATAATAAATTCATATATAAATCTATCTCACCCTCAAACAGTTGCAGAAAGAGGAAACTGATCATGATTAAGGGTTCAAAGTTACAACTCCCTAAGCTATACACACCCGAACCAATTGCGATCGTTGGATTGGGGGGAATCTTTCCTGATGCCAAGAATATTGATGAGTTTTGGGAAAATATAAAGTCGGGTCATAGCGCCATTCGTCAGGTATCCAAAGATCGTTGGGATCCAGACATGTATTACGATAAAGATAGATCCGCACCAGATAAAACATACACCACCCTCGGAGCCTTTGTCGAAGGTTTCGAATTTAATTCATTTGATTACAGAATTCCTCCAAACATCGTTAAACAAATAGATATCGTTCAGCAATTCGCACTCTATGCAGCCAAAGAAGCTTTAGAAGACGCAAATTACAAATCTGATAGCTTTCCATCACAAAGAACTGCAGTCATAATTGGGAATTCTGCTGGGGGAGAAATTAAGTCAATTTACAACCGGCGAATATTTTATCCATTTGTCGCTGAACGACTAAAACTAACTGACCTGTTCAAAAACCTATCACCAGATGATCAGGACACATTATTAGAAGAATTTGAGAAATCCTACAAGGATGTGTTGACTGAGATTACGGAAGATTCCATGCCGGGTGAGCTTCCAAATATCATTTCTGGCAGAATTGCCGCTGTATTTAATCTTCGAGGGATGAACATTACCTCGGATGCAGCCTGTGCATCCTCACTGGCGGCAATTGAGGTCGCATTTAAAGGATTATTAACACATGAGTATGATGCAGCGGTTGTGGGGGGTGCTGATCGAAGCATGGGTCCAACTACTTTCGTTAAATTTTGTAAAATCGGAGCATTATCCGCTGAAGGATCGTTTCCATTTGATGCAAGAGCGAATGGATTTGTGATGGGTGAAGGAGCTGGAATGTTCGTTCTAAAGAGATTGTCAGATGCGATAAAAGCAGACGACAAAATTTATTCACTTATAATCGGCGTAGGAGCCTCCTCCGACGGTAAAGGAAAAGGTATTACAGCGCCGAACCCAATTGGACAAGAATTAGCAGTTAGACGGGCTTACGAGCAAATCGGAATTTCACCCCAAGATGTACAATTAATAGAAGCGCATGGGACATCAACTTCAGTTGGTGATAAAGTTGAATTCACATCTCTTGATAAAGTTTTTAAGGAATACAACGTTGCAAAGCACTCAATAAAAATCGGCTCAATTAAAAGTCAAATTGGTCATCTTAAAAGTGCAGCTGGAGCAGCTGCGATCATTAAAATAGCACTCGGTCTCCACCATCAGATAGTTCCACCTTCTATCAATTTTGAAACCCCAAATCCAAATATGGACTGGGATTCGAGTTCATTTGTTGTGAACACAAAATCAATTCCGTGGGATAAACCTTTAAATGTCCCCAGACGGGCTGGTATCTCCAGCTTTGGATTTGGTGGAACTAATTTCCATTTAATATTGGAAGAATACGATACACTTACAGAGTATGAGCCTTCGAGACAGATTAATTTTGCAGATTTAAATGAGAAGATCACGGAAGGTACTCCATCAGGACTCTCGTGGTTTGAGTATATTGATCGAAATCTTTTACTAGAAAAAGAGCCAATTATTGTTTCTGCAAAATCAGAAGCAAAACTGCTTGAGATTATCAACCTAATTCCCGAAATGGTCAAAACAGAGACCCTTACCTCCTCTGAAAGTGGATCACATATTCTTGATTTAGTCAAACAATTCACTTACAATGAAACAGACAAATTTAGAGCGGGTCTAGCCATTCCGAGTTTTAATGAAACCTCAAGATTGACCGAACTAGCAGTTGGAGCAATATCTAACGAAAAAAGGAAAGCTGTCGCTCGAGCGAGGGGAATTTATGTTTCTAAAGGCTTAGCAACCGGCAAAACCGCATTCGTTTTTCCAGGACAAGGTTCTCAATATTCAGACATGCTTTACGATTTGAGCATGAAATATCAAATTATCATAGATACATTTGCTGAAGCAGATCGTATTTTAGCAGATCGACTGGAAAAACCTTTGTCCAAATACATATTTGCAGACGGACGAGATCGAAAAGAAGTAGAAGCAGATTTGCGTCAGACCCAAACAACTCAGCCCGCTATGCTAACAGTTGACATCGCTCTTTTCAGATTATTTACAGAGTTCGGAATTACTCCAGATCTGGTTGCAGGTCATTCTCTTGGAGAATATGCCGCTTTGGTCGCTGCAGGAGTACTTGACTTCAAAGATGCCTTAATTGCAGTTGCGATACGTGGAAAAGCGATGTCTGAGGTGGATGTTTATGATAAAGGTGCCATGGCTTCCATCAGTGCTACAATTGAGGAAGTAGAACAAATTCTTGAGAACGTGGATGGATATATTGTCGCAGCTAATAAAAACAGTATATCTCAGACGGTGATCTCAGGTTCAACTGAAGGAGTGGAGAATGCAATCAAAGAATTTGAGAGTCGAGGCATAACAGCAATTAAATTATCCGTTTCAGCGGCATTTCACACAGAAATTGTTGAACCAGCTAACGTTCCATTATCTGAATGGTTGGATGGAATTATGTTCCACAGAGCAAAAATCCCCATCACATCTAATGTGACTGGAGAATTTTATCCAAAAAACCCAGAAAAAATTAGGGATTTACTGAAAAAGCAGGTTGGTTCAGCTGTTGAATGGACCAAACAAGTACAAACCATGTTTGATGACGGAGCAACGACCTTCTTTGAAGTTGGCCCCAAACGTGCTTTGACCGGTTTTATCGATGATATCCTATCAGATAGTAATATTCTAAGCGTCGTCTCAAATCATCCCAAGAAGGGTGGGATACAGAGCTTCAACGAGGCGGTATCGGCCGCGGCAGCAATCGGAGTTAAGCTTACAAGACCTTCTCCGAAGAGTGATC